>NZ_CP046606.1:2100000-2375453 GCF_030408355.1 Corynebacterium afermentans subsp. afermentans | reverse complement strand
CTCTGCTCGCCCGCTCGGCGCGCTGTCACCTGCTGTTCCACAGAGTTATCCACAGCTGTGGATACTTTAGCAGCGCGGTTTGTCCACAGGGACTGCACGCCCTGTGGATAACTGGGTGCGAGGTTTTGTAACGCTGTGACCTGTTTAAACGACAAGTTCTGGGCGAAAGTCTCAACCCGTACTTCACAGTTATCCACAGGCCTGTGCATCCCCAGGCTGTGCGATTGTGGTGATTGCTTCATTGTTACCTGCTCCGACCTCGGACTGTCGAAACTTCGCCAAGGCGGGTTTTTGTGGATAACTCGTCGCGTCGAACAGCTGTCCACATACTCTCAGATCTCTCGCAGGGTGCGGGGAGGATTTCCCGCGCCACCTGGGAAAAAACACACCGTTGTAATTACGGGGGTACCCGATCGCCCCTGGAAGAAAGTGTGCGTGTTGATTTGGCCGAGGCGGACAAATTCGCGTAGTCTTAACCCCGTCTTTACGTCGGTTGTACCGGCGTACATCTGAGAGCACCGCCCCCGCCGGGCACCGGGCCGCTTGATCCAAGGCGAGCTGGCGAAGGCGCTGCACGCGAAATGCGCTCCAACTTCGGAGCCGAACCGCAATCTCAACGCAACGTTTCACATTTGGAACGGCCACTTCCCCGGGAGGCTTTTGACGAGCCGTCGGCTGTTCATGACCGCACAAGGAGTCCACCGTGTCTAAGCGGACTTTCCAGCCGAACAACCGTCGCCGCGCACGCAAGCACGGCTTCCGTGCCCGCATGCAGACCCGCGCCGGCCGCGCCATCGTTTCCGCGCGCCGCAAGAAGGGCCGCGCAAAGCTGACGGCATAGTTTTAACCCGCGCGTGTTACCCCGCCCGCACAAACTTTCTTCCTCCGCAGACTTCAAAACTGCGATGAGGAAGGGTGTGCGCGCGGGGTCTCGCACGTTAATGGTGCATATGCACCAGCGCGGCGACGTAGTCATCCAGGGAGGGCCACGCTTCGGCCTGGTGGTGTCCAAGCAGGTGGGCAACGCCGTGACGCGCCACGCCGTGTCGCGGAAGTTGCGGAATGTGGTGCTGCAACGGGAGCTCGTCGAAAAGCTTGGGCGCTCCTGCGATGTTGTGATCCGCGCCCTGCCGCCCGCCGCCGCCGCAACTAGCGACGAGCTCGCGCGCGATCTTGAAAAAGCGCTGGACAAAGCGCAAAAGAAACGATAATGGCCTACTTCAACTTCGCCGGCGGCGAAATCCCCGCCGCGAGGGGGCCTGTGGCGAAACTGCTGGTGGGGCTGATTCGCGGTTACCAAAAGTACATCTCACCCCTTAAGATGGGCGGGACGTGCCGTTTTATGCCAGTATGCAGTGCATATGCGCTCGAAGCCGTGTCACGCCACGGGGCGGTGCGCGGCGGCGCAATGGCCGCGGCCAGGCTGTGTAAATGCGGGCCCTGGCACCCCGGCGGCTACGACCCGGTGCCGGGCAGCATTGAAATGAGTGAGGAGTAACACCGAAACGTGCTGAATTTCATTTATTCGCCGATTTCCTGGGTGCTGAGGTTCTGGCACGAGGTTCTCGGCTTTGTCATCTCCAAGGATTCGGGCATCTCCTGGATCCTGGCCATCGTCCTGCTCACCTGCACGGTGCGCCTGCTGCTGCTGAAGCCGATGGTCAACCAGATGCGCTCCATGCGCAAAATGCAGGAGATGCAGCCACGGATGCAGGAGATCCGCGAGAAGTACGCGGGCGACCAGCAGAAGATCGCCGAGGAGACGCAGAAACTCTACCGCGAAAACGGCACGAACCCGCTGTCGTCCTGCATCGTGCCGATTGTGCAGCTGCCCATCTTCATCGGCCTGCTGCACGTGCTGCGCTCCTTTAACCGCACCAGTGAGCTGGGAATGTCTGTGGAGGAAAACCGCTCCACCGCCAACTACGCCTTCCCGGCTGAAGACGTGCAGTCTTTCCTGGACGCAGATTTCTTCGGCGTGCCGCTGTCTGCGTACATGTCCATGCCGCAGGAAGCCTACGCCGCGTTCAGCAACGTGGACCTGACCCGCGCGCAGATCATCGCTGTGTGCCTGCCGCTGGTTGTGCTGTGTGCGGCGTTTACGCACCTCAACGCACGCATCATGGTCAAGCGCCAGGAGGCCCGCAAGGCTGCCGGCAAGGGCCCGAAGCCGCAGGGCGAGATGGCCGAGATGATGCAGAGCCAGATGGGCTTGATGAACAAGATGATGATGTGGTTCTTCCCCGTCATGATTCTTGCCACCGGCGTGATCTGGCACATCGGCCTGCTGTTCTACATGCTCACCAACAACGTCTGGACGTTCTTCCAGTCCATGTGGCTGAACAACAAGATGGATAAAGAAGAGGCCGCCGAGGAGGCGCGCAAGGTGGAGCTCAAGCGCACCACCGCCCCCGCCCCGGGCGCGCGCACCAAGGACCGCCGCACGAAGAAGCAGCGGAAGCAAGGTAAGTAGCACTAGCTTATCGACGTGTAGTCCCGGCCCTTTGTGGCCGGGACTTTTTCATGTCGGCGGGCCGACTACAGTGTTGTGCATGTCGGATACCTCCCCTGCAGCCGCAGCCCAAGTCTTCGGAGAACGCCTCGGATTGGCCGAGGCATACCACCGCTCGCTGGCCACCACGGCCGCCGAGCGCGGCTTTATCGGGCCGAAAGAGCTGGACCGCTTGTGGGAGCGCCACATCCTCAACTGCGCGGTAATCGCGGAGGCGTTCGAACCCGGGCGGAAGGTTGCGGACATCGGCTCCGGTGCGGGCCTTCCCGGCATCCCGCTGGCGATTGCACGGCCGGATCTTTCCATCACGCTGATCGAGCCGCTGCTGAAGCGCTCCACCTACCTCAAGGAGGTCGTCTCCGAGCTAGGCCTGGACAACGTGACTGTGGTGCGTGGGCGCGCTGAGGAGCAGGCGAAGGCGGAGTTCGACGCCGTCACATCCCGCGCCGTCGCCCCGCTGGGTAAGCTCGCCGGGTGGTCCATTCCGCTGCTGCAGGGCGGCGGGTACATGATTGCGATGAAGGGCGAATCCGTGGCCGAGGAACTCGAGCGCGACGAAAAGGCTATTGCGAAGGCCGGCGGCGGCGAGGCGGAGATCTTTACCGTGGGCGGATCCGTGCTGGAGCAGCCCACCACGTTGATTCGTATCCAGCGCAGAAAGAAGGGGGCGTAGATGGAAAACTACGACGAGACTCCTGTGATGGAGGCGGCGATGCGGGCGGCGCGTGTGACGTCGAGAAGCGAAACGCTCCCGAAGCCGGACCAGCCGCGCGTGATCACCGTGGCCAACCAGAAGGGCGGCGTGGGCAAGACCACCACCAGCGTGAACCTGGCGGCCGGGCTGAGCAAGCAGGGCCTGAAGGTGCTGGTGATCGACCTGGACCCGCAGGGCAACGCGTCGACCGCGCTCGGTGCGGAGCACACCTCCGGCACCACGTCGAGCTACGAGTTGCTCATCGGCGAGGCCGAGGGCTCCGACGCGGTGCAGCCGCACCCGGAGAACCCGAACCTGTTCTGCATCCCCGCCACCATCGACCTGGCCGGCGCGGAGATTGAACTGGTGTCAATGGTGCGGCGCGAATACCGCCTGCACGACCAGATCCGCCGGGGCTTTTTGGACGAGCACGGCTTCGATTACGTGTTCATTGACTGCCCGCCGTCGCTTGGGCTGCTCACTATCAACGCGATGACCGCGGTGGACGAGGTGCTCATCCCCATCCAGTGCGAGTACTACGCGCTCGAGGGCGTGGGCCAGCTTTTGAGCAACATCGGCATGATCCGCGAGCACCTGAACCACAACCTGCACATCTCCGGGATCCTGCTGACGATGTACGACGCCCGCACCCGCCTTGCCGCCGACGTGGCTGACGAGGTGCGCGGCCAGTTCGGCCAAGTGGTGCTGAACAACGTCATCCCCCGCTCCGTGAAGGTCTCCGAGGCGCCCGGCTACGGCCAGACCGTCATCGATTACGACCCCGGCTCCCGCGGTGCGCTGGCCTACTTCGACGCGGCGAAGGAGCTGGCCACCCGCGGCGACTACCAGCCCCACCCCACTACCGGCCCGATCGGCGTGAGCCCCGAGGTCTACAACCAGCTCGACTCTGAGGAGGACTAATCAATGGCAGAACGCAAGGGCGGCCTCGGCCGCGGACTGGCGGCGCTTATCCCGTCGACGCCGTCGGACATCGACAAAAACGGCAAGACCCCGGGCATCGGCGGGGGCGCCTCCGACGTGATCTTTGGCAAGGAAGCACCCAAGCCTGACGACGCACCAAAGGGTGCCCCCAAAAAGAAAGTCCAGGGCGCCCCGACAGTGTCTGCCAAGCGCGACAAGGTGATCCAGCCCGTGCCGGTGGGCGCGCGCTACCAGGAGATCCCGGTCGGCCAGATCATCCCCAACCCGAAGCAGCCGCGCCAGGTCTTCGACGAGGACGAGCTGGCTGAGCTGGTCCACTCCATCCGCGAGTTCGGCCTGCTCCAGCCCATCGTTGTGCGCGACACGCCCGAGGGTTTTGAGCTGATCATGGGCGAACGTCGCTGGCGCGCCGCCTCCAAGGCCGGCCTGAAGCACATCCCGGCGATCGTGCGTGAAACCTCCGACGAGGACATGCTGCGCGACGCGCTTTTGGAAAACATCCACCGCGTCCAGCTCAACCCGCTCGAAGAGGCGGCCGCCTACCAGCAGCTTCTCGACGAGTTCGGCGTGACCCAGGAGCAGCTCGCGGACCGTTTGGGCCGCTCGCGCCCCGTGATCACCAACGCGATCCGCCTGCTCAACCTGCCCGTGGGCGTGCAGCGCCGCGTCGCCGCCGGCGTGCTTTCCGCAGGCCACGCGCGTGCGCTGTTGGGCATTAAAGTTGGCGACGACACCGCTGACGCCCAGGCCCAACTCGCTGACCGTATCGTCGCCGAGGGGTTGTCCGTCCGCGCCACGGAAGAGGCCGTGTCCCTGATCAACGCAGGCGGCAAGGTGCCGGACAAGCCGAAGCGTCAGCCCGCCCCGCAGCCGGAGTACCTCACCCGCGCCGCCGACTCACTGGCTGACATCTGGGACACCAAGGTGTCGGTGACCATGGGCAAGCGCAAGGGCAAAATCGTGGTCGAGTTCGGCGACAAGGACGACTTCGAGCGCATCATGGGGCTCATCCAGGGCACCGACTAGGCGTGCTTTTCCTCCCGCAGCAGCTCCTTGAAGGAGTAGGTGCCGGTGGGCCGGTTGTCGTGGCCGAGTAGGTAGAGGCGCTTCACGGCCACCACGACGGCTTCGGCGATGGCGTCGCGCTCGTTTGGGTCGGTGAGGATGGCCAGGTCCCCCGGGTTGGTGAGGTAGCCGGCCACAAGTTCCACCGACGGCATCCGGGTCATGCGCAGCATCTCCCAGGTGCGGGCGTGGTTACGGCAGTTCTGTAGCTGAGTGCGGGCGGCGACCTCGCGCTGGATGTAGCCCGAGAGCGTCTCCCCGGTTAACGAGGAGCTGCCCTTCTCGGAGCCGAAATAGAACGTGGCCACGCCGTTGGCTTTCTCATTCGGGTAGGAGTCCAGGCGCAGCGAAATGACCAGGTCCGCCTTGAACCCGTTGGCCAGGTCGGCGCGCTGCTTGTTGGAGGGGTTGTCGCCGCGCGGGCGCGACAGGATGGTCTCCATGCCGGCGGCAACCATGCGCCCCTCAATGCGCTGGGCCAAATCCCACAGGATTTCTTCTTCTGTGATGGGGCCGTACGGGCCGTCCACCACCAGGCCGCGGTCGGTGCCGCCCAGGTCCGGGTCGATGACCACGCGCTTGCCGGTCAGGTTCGGGCCGGCCTGGCGCACGGTTTCGCGCTCGCGGATGGCCTGGGCGGACCCGCCGGTGATGCGCCGGCCCAGAAGCGACAGGGCGCGCAGCGTGTCGGGGCCGCACACGCCGTCGTCTTCCAGCCCGGAGTTGAGCTGGTAGTTCATCAGCGACTCATAGGTGTGCGGACCGAAGCGGCCGTCTATCCGGTGCGGGTAGAAGCCCAGCTCGTGGAGCTGGGATTGCAGCTGCCGGACATCGTCGCCGACCATTTCCTGGCCGGGCTGGTAGCTCAGCACGCGCGCGCCGAGGGTGTAGGACGCTTCGCGCAGTTCCCGCAGCGTCGCCGAGTCGATGGTCCCGGTGGGCACGATGCCGCGGGATTGTTGGAAGGCTTTGACGGCCTCGCACAGCGTGTCGTCGTAAAGCATCTCGGCTTCGGTGAAGCGGCGGGTGGAGTCGATCTCGCCCTCGTAGCCGTCTAGCAGGCCCAGGCGGGCTAAGGACATCCGGACCTCGGCGACCCGTGTGCTGGAGTCGCCAACGCGCAAAATGTCTTGCATGCGGGCCTTTCTATTCGGATGGACAGAGTCAGTCTACGCGCCGCTAGAGCTGCGCCTGAATCTTGGAAACGATCTCGGATTTGGGGCGCACACCCACGAACTCGTCGACCTTTTTGCCGTCCTTGAACAGCAGGACGGCGGGGATGGACATGACTTGGAACATGGCGCCGAGCGCGCGCTCGTTGTCCACGTTGACCTTCGCCACCTTGACTTGGCCGGCCATTTCCTGTGCGACTTCGTCCAGCAGCGGGGAGAGTTTGCGGCACGGGCCGCACCACTCCGCCCAGAAGTCCACGAGCACCGGGGTGTCCGCCTCGATGACCTCGTTTTTGAAGGTTGCTTGGGTCACATCAACTGGTGCGTTCATGCGCGCTAGTCTACAGCGCCGCCAGGTAGTGCTGTGCGTCCAGCGCGGCGCGGCAGCCGGCGCCAGCGGCGGTGATGGCCTGGCGATAGGTTTTGTCCACCAGGTCGCCGCACGCGAACACGCCTGCAACGCTCGTGCTTGTCGACGGCTCCGCTACCTCGACGTAACCACCCTCGTCCACAGCAACCTGGCCGGCCAGGAATCCGGAGCGCGGGTCGTGGCCGATGGCAACGAACAGCGCGGTGGCATCCAGCACGCTTTCTGCGCCGGTGACGGTGTTGCGGATGTTCAGCCCGCCGACCTTGCCGCCCGCTTCCACCACGGAGTCGACGACGGTGTTGGTAAGGATCTCGATCTTGTCGTTTTCGCGTGCGCGCTCGAGCATGATCTTGGAGGCGCGGAAGTTCTCCGAGCGGTGGATCAGCGTGACCTTGGAGCCGAACTTGGTCAGGAAGGTGGCCTCCTCCATGGCGGAGTCGCCGCCGCCGACGACGGCGATGTGCTGGTCTTTGAAGAAGAAGCCGTCGCAGGTGGCGCAGGTGGACACGCCACGGCCGGTCAGCTCCTCCTCGCCCGGAATGCCCAGGTGGCGCGGCGCGGCGCCGGTGGCGAGGATGACGGCGCGGGCCTGGTAGACCTCGTCGTCCACGACGACCTTTTTGATGTCGCCGGAAAAGTCCACGGAGTCCACCAGCTCCTGGCGCAGGTCCGCGCCGAACTTTTCGGCCTGGGCGCGCATGTTCGCCATGAGATCCGGGCCCATGATGCCGTCTTCGAAGCCGGGGAAGTTCTCCACCTCGGTGGTGTTCATCAGTTCGCCGCCGTACTCGTAGCCCTCGAACACGAGCGGTTTCAGCTCGGCGCGGGCGGCGTAGAGGGCGGCGGTGTAGCCGGAGGGGCCGGAGCCGACGATGATCAGGTCGTGCACCTCGTCGGTGCCGGTGGTGGCGGCTGCGGGCGCCGGTGCCGCATCGGTTTTCGGGGTGACAAAGTTGAAGCCGGGGGAAGTCATGGTTGCAGATCTTAGCGCGCCGGCGCCGCCTCCCCTATCGCCGCTGCGACGGCCTCGCGCGCCCGGTAGCGGCGCGACTTCACGGTGCCGGGTTGCACCCCGAGTTCCGCGGCGGCGTCGCCGACGCTCATGCCCGCGACGTCGATGAGCCACAGCGCTTTGCGCTGCGCCTGCGGCAGCACCGCCAGGGCCTGCCGCATGGCCATCGTGCGCTCCATGTTCTCCATGGGGTTGTAGGCGAGGTACTTGTTCGCGTCGATGTCGACGGTGTCGTTGTCGTCCAGGCTGCACTGGGCGCCGGAGCGGCCGTCTTTGCGCTGGTGGTCTATCGCCGCGTTGATGGTCATGCGGTGCAGCCACGTGGACAGCTTCGCTTCCCCGCGGTAGGTGTGCATGCTGCGCGCCGCCTTGAACAGGGCGTCTTGGACGATGTCTTGGGCGTCCTGCTCGTTGCGCGCGAAGTTGCGGGCGGCGAAGTACATACGTTTGCGGTGGCGCCGCACGATGAGCGCGAAGGCCTGCCGGTCCCCTGCCAGGTAGTTCGCCACCAGCTGCCGGTCGTTGATGTAGTCCATTTTCCCCCCAAAAATTCAGTTGCCCCCACTATGCCCCGGCCCTAGACCCCCTGCCTAGGGCCGGGTGCGCATTTCAGTGGACAACTACGTGGCCGACCAGCGAGAGGTTCTTCACATCCGTCTCGCCGTCGACCTTCAGCACCACGCGTAACAATGGTTCGTTGGTTTCGACGTCGGCGCTGATCTGGCCGCCCCGCAACTTGCCCTCCGCGATCACGGGCGGGTGCGCGGTCTCCTGCTCTGCCGTCACGCCGTACAGGGTGTAGTTGGCGGTGCCGGAGGCGTCGATAAGCACCTGCTCAAGCGTGAACGTCGAGCCGTCCTCAGGGGTGAACTGCACGGAGCTGTCGTCTAAGACCTCCATGTTCAGCGGGCCGATGACCACCGGCATGCCCGGGTCGCGTGTGGTGGTTGTGGGCGCGGCCGACGGACGGTCCACTACGTTTTCGCCGGAGACGAAGTCCACCAGGTACGTGGTGAGCACGCCCACCAGCACCGCGGCGATGACCGCGGCGAAGGTGAGCAGCCCGATGGTCACCGGGCCCATGGTGCGGCCGCCGAAGCCGCCGCGCAGCTCGTCCGGGTCCTCCACGTGCTCGGCCACCGGCTCGACCGGCTCGTAGATCTCCACCACCGGGATCTCGTCAGTCGGGGCGTCCTCGTTGGGCACCGGCAG
Organism: Corynebacterium afermentans subsp. afermentans; assembly: GCF_030408355.1. Lineage (NCBI taxonomy): Bacteria > Bacillati > Actinomycetota > Actinomycetes > Mycobacteriales > Corynebacteriaceae > Corynebacterium > Corynebacterium afermentans. The sequence goes on along the minus strand of NZ_CP046606.1, from coordinate 2,366,474 downwards.
GTTCGCCGCCTCGTACAGGGCGCGCTCGATGTCGCGGAAGGCGGCCTGGTCCACCGCGTCCGCGTCCACAAGCGCGCGGGTGCGGGCGGTGACATCGTCCAGGTCGTCGGAGCTGACGTTGCTGGTCAGCAGCGTCAGTGCGGAGGCGAAGGACTCCGCGTCCGTTGCCGGGGTGGCGTCCGGCAACACCACCGGGAACGCCAGGCGCACGTGGCCTTCGTGGTCGATGCGCAGCTGCTGGCGGTTGTCTAGCCCCAGCGGCACGTCCTCCTCGTGCGCCGCGGCCATGGCACCGGCCAGCGGTGCCAGCGCGTTGGCCACGGCCTCGGTGTGCAGTGTCTGGCCGGACTCCGCCACGGCCTTGACCGAGGAGCCCTCCACCCAGTCCGCCACCACGAGGGCGCCGGAACGGTACGACAGGATTTCAATGTTCTCGGCCACCGCAGGCAGGTGCAGCTTGTCCATCTTGCGGGTGCGCCGCGCCACGCCGGCGGCCTTCAGCGCCGCCTCGCGGGGGGTGGCCGGGGCCATCGGGGCGGCACCGGTGGTGTCCACGAACGTCAGCGCCACATCGCGGCCGGTGGCCACTTCCCTCGCCTGCCAGAAGCGCGCGCCGGTGGTGGCGCCGTGGTCGCGGATCAGGCGGAAGCGCCCGTCGGACACGCTCGCGCCCGGCACCAGACGCGGCCCGCGGACCACACCGGCCGACATCGGCGGCGGCACCGGGGAGGCGTTGAAGGTGTCGGAGGCGAGGAACTGGTTGGACACGTCCCGCGGGTCCGCCTCGCCCACCTCGAGCGCGCGGTCCTCGTCCGGGCGGATGAAGCGCCCCAGCACCGGGATGCGCTGCAGCGCGCGGCCCAGGTTCTGCACCTCGGGCAGCTTGGAGCGCGACAGCACCAGGCCGGTGACCACCAGAAACAGCAGGCCCAGCAGGACCACCTCGATGAGGTTGCCCAGGCTGGGGGCACCGATGAGGCGTCCGAGGGCCTCGGGCAGGTGCAGGCCGGCGACGTCGCGAAGCAGCCAGCGCACACCGAAGATCACCGCAACACCCACGAGTGCCGCGGCCACCGCCCAGATGGAGGTGCGCAGCACGTCGCTGGAGCGCAGGGTGCCCAGCTTGCGGCGCAGCAGCAGCGCGCCGATGAGCGCGCCGGCGACAAAGCCGAAGCCGTTCGCCGCACCGAGCAGCACCACCACGTGGCTGGGGTCCTGCGCGATGTACGGCGCGAGCGCGGACAGCAGGATCTTCGTGCCGGTGATGCCGGCGATGATGAACGTGGGCGTCCACGCCTCTTCGCGCGCGTAGAACACGCGCAGGTGCAGCATCACCAGCGCGTACGGGATCAGGGTGAACGAGGACGCGGAGATGGTCAGGCCGAGCAGGTGCGCGGCCTGGGGGCTGAACGAGCCGTAGGCGAACAGGGCGTGGGCGATGTCGGGGCCCAGCGCCGTCATGAAGATGATGATCGGGAGCATCGCGATGAACGTCAGCTTCGTGCCCATGGTCAGGTCCGCGACCACGGCTGCGTCGTCGCCGTCCGCGGCGTTGCGGGACATGCGCGGCATGATCGCGGTCAGCAGGGTGACGCCGATGATGCCGTACGGCATTTGCAGCAACATCCAGTGCTGCTGGTAGATGAACTGCGCCGCCGCGTCCGCGTCAAACGCGATGCGCGAGGTGATGACGTAGCCGAACTGGCTAATGGCCACGTAGGTGACAATCGCCAGCGCCATGCCGCCGAACTGCTTGAGGCGCTCGTCAATGCCCCACAGCGGGCGTAAATCGATGCCCAGCTTGCGCAGCGCGGGCAGCATGATCAGGCACTGCACCACCACGCCGGCCGTGGTGCCAAGGCCCAGCAGGAGCACGTGGGGATTGCTTATCGACGTCGGCGCCGCCGGGTTCAGCCGCCCCGGCAGCGCCATGTACGCCACGAGCACGGCAATGGAGACGACGTTGTTGGCCACCGGGGCCCAGGCGCCCGGGCGGAAGTGCTCCTTCGTGTTCAAAATTGCCATGAACAGGGAGAACATGCCGTAGAAGAAGATCTGCGGCAGCACCAAATACGCGAACGAGGTGGTTTGGACGAGGTTGCCCAGGGAGTCCTCGTCCATCATCATCCGGCTCAGCAGCGGCGCGGCCGCCACGGCGGCGACGGTGACCACCGTCATCAGAGTCAGGGTCAGCGTGAACAGGCGGCGGATAAACGCCGCGCCGTGGTCTGCATCCTCTTTCTCCGCGCGCACCAGCACCGGCACCACCAGTGCTGTGAGCACGGAGCCGAGCACGATCTCCGTGATCAGGTTGGGCAGGGTGTTGGCGGTGTTGAAGGACGCCGCCACCACCTCGCCGAGCGCCGCGCCGATGAGTACGGTGCGGATGAACCCGGTGATGCGCGAGATGAGGGTGGCCACGGCCATGGAGCCGGTGGCGCGCACGACCTTCTCCCCGCCCTTGGCGGTGGGCTCCTCCTCGCTGGCCTGGGGTTCGGCGACAGCGACAGTGCTTGCTGTGCCCGCGGCTACGGTGTCGGCGGTCTGCGGCGGGGCGATGGTCTCACCCTTGGGGCTGGTGGTCAGCAGCGACTTATCCGGCGCGCCGTCCTCGAGCTCCTCGCGCGCCGGTTTGGTTTCGCGCGGCGCCGGTACCGGCGCTGGCGGCGCTGGCGTGACAATGCGCCGGCGCAGTCCCTGTTCCGTCACTTGGTTCTCCGATTCTTACGTCTGCTGGGCTGTGGTTCTCGTTCGCTGCTTGCGGGCGGGCTGCCCCGCGCGCCGCGCAACGCGATGACCACCAGCAGCCCGGCCAGAACCAGCGCGGCGATGGCGAGCCAGCGGCCCACCGTGATCCGCGTGGTGCGCACGGAGATGTCCACGGGCTGCGAGATCGGCTGCCCGTTCGCGCTCGCCAGGTACAGATTCAGGTCCGTGCCGCGGGAGCTTTCCGGCAGGTCCGCGGTCATCTGCACCGTGACAGACCCGCGGGCCGGGATGCGCAGCACCCCGGGCACGTGCAGGCGGGCGTCCGCAGGCCCGGAGAAGTTGATGGAGGTCTCCACCGGCAGCGGCAATCCGTTGCGGGCCACGATGAGCAGCGGGCTGGAATTGGAGGTGCGCGTGTAGACGTTCCCGGGCGGGATCAGGTCCACCGCCGAGCGCAGGTCTCCCAGCGCGGCGCGGGAGGCGCCGAGGCGCTCGCTAGTGGCCGCCGCCGCGTCGCTGTAGCGCGACATTGCGCGGCGCTGCCCGATGGACAGCGCCTGCAGTAGGTCCCGGCGCAGCGGCAGGGTGAACCCGTAGCGGGTCAGCGCAATGCCGGGATCGGGCACCATCAACCCCGTCAGGTCGTTGATGAACCCGGCCTGCTGGGTCACCTGGAGCACCTCGGCGTCGGTAAACGCGGTGGGGTCTGAGCGCTGCTCCGGCTCACCCGCCGGCTGAACATCAGCTGGAGCGTCCAGGTAGGTGCCAAACGCCATGGGGTGCGCGCCCGCGCCGGTGACCAGCTCGGCCACGGTGCCCAGCACGGCGGCGGCGGTGTCCGCGTCCCAGTTCACCGGCGGGGCGACCAGGACCGGCTCCGGCTGCTCCCCGGAGTCTCCCGCCACCCAGGCGGACTGGGCGGCCAGCCGCACCGCGGCGGCGGCGTTGGTGTCGCGGGCGGCCTTGGAGTCCACGGCGTAGTTGTAGCGCAGGTTCTGCTGGGAAAAACCGGTGGTTTCGGGGTCCACGCCGGTGGCGGCCAGCACGGTGGCCAGGGAGGACTGGTAGCCCACCGTCATCACTCCCGGCGCGATCCAGCCGTAGTTCCTGCCCTCGGCGGCGGCCAGCACGCGCACTGGTTGCTGCGGTGCGGGTGCGGCCGACCCGGCGAGATCCGCCAGGTCCGCGCGCTCCAGGGCGCTTTCAGACCCGTCGTGTTCTTCCTGTACCTCGGCCGCTTCGGCGCGTTCCCACGCGGCCTGCATGCCTTCGTCCATGACGGTGGAGCGCGAATGGTCCGCCCATCCCAGCGCCGGCGCGGTGCCGTTTTCGACGTAACCTGCGCCGGTGACCACGGTGTTGAGGGTGCCGGCGGTACCCAGTACGCGCTGCAGCACGAACGGCCCGCGCTCCACCGCCTCGCGCATGAGCCACGTGTCGCCGGTGCGCGCCACGGCGTTCAAGTCCGCGTTCGCCCACGGCAGCGACACCACGCAGCCGGTGGCAGCGATGTGGCGCACCTTGTCCAGCCACACCTTCGCGTCGTCTACGCCGACGCCGGGTTCGCCGTCGGGGTCGCCTTCTCCTCCCCAGGAGTCGCGCAGGCGTTTCGGTTCCTCCACCACGGCGGGGCGTTCGTCGTCGACGGTGTAGCCGTGTTGCATGCGCTCCACGGTGTCGATCAGCGCCGGGTCCAGCGCCACGCAGGTGGCGTAACCGACTTCCGGCGTCTGGGCCGCCTCGATGTACTGGTCCACCAGTTTGCTCAGCCGCCCCTCGGGCGCGAGTTGGCCGGCCAGCGAGTCGTTCGCCAGCACCAGCGGCTGCGTCTCGGGTGCCTCGCCGGTCTCGCCGGGCAGGATGTCCACGTCCGCGGTCACCGGGTACAGCGCGGTCAGCTCCGCGGCCCGGATGTTGTCCCGGACGCCCTTGACGCCCATGTGGAAGCGGTCGGTGTCGAGGGGGGCACCGGAGGCGTCGAGAAGCTGCAGCATGATTGGGTACGTGCCCACATCCGGCAGGTCGAGGCCCAGGTCCATCTCGATCTCCAGCGAGTCGCCGGGGGCCAATTGCTTATCGACGTCACGCGCGTCCCCCACCACCCCATACTCCTGCGGGCCGGCGATGGTTGCGTAGCGCTGCTCCATCACGGAGGCCACCGCCGAAGCTCGGCGCGGAACCACGCTGAAGCCCTCGAGCGTGTCCTTGGTGTGGTTGGTCACGCGAAGTTTCACGTGAAACGGATCGTGGGCGGAGATGGCGTGCGGGGCCTCCACGACCTCCACACTCGCCTGCTCGCCTTCGGACGGGCGCACGGTCAGGTTCGCCCAGTGCTCCGTCACTTCCGGGTTGTCCGGCGCCAGCGGCACGGCGGGGGCGGCGAGCACGACGGCAGCCAGCGCGGCGTACCGGTTCATCGCGGAGTTGCCCTTCCGGCCTTCTTTTCCTTTCTGGCCAAGTCCGGCATCCGGTCGTAGGCGATGCGCGCGAGTTTGCGCTCATCGGCGTACGCGAGGTGCTCCATCAAATCGCTCATGGGCACCCACGCCACCTCGGTGACCTCTGGGTCCTCGTCGTTGAACACGCCGTCGACGTAGCGCAGCAGGTTGTGGTGCACCGTCTTGTGAATGCGCACGCCGTCGGAGACGAACCAGTAGTCGATTGTGCCCAGGGTGTCGAAGGCCTCTCCGGTGATGCCGGTTTCCTCCCACACCTCGCGCTCGGCGGTGACCCACTGGTGCTCGCCGTTTTCCACGTGGCCTTTCGGCATGGACCACAACAGCCGCCCGCGGCGGTCCAAGCGGCCGATGAGCGCGACGTAGATGCGGCTCATGTCCACCTTGCCGTCTTTGCCCACGGCCTCGGCCATGCCGGAGACCACTAGGCCGCCGGCGGAGGTCTCGTCGCGCGTCTCTATCGACGAATCGTGCTGCTGGTACTTCGACCTACGACGATTGTGCTGCTTGCGCCCGCCGCGGGAGTTCTTTCCGCGGCGGTTATTCCGCTTCCGCTTCGGTTTGTCTCCCGGCTGCTGTTTCTGCTCGGCGGGTTTGCCCCCGCGCCGGCGCCGCGGCCGGCGCTTACCGCCGCCGGAGCCCCCCTTGCCGTTAGAGGGTCCCGGTACCGGGCGCTGGTTGTCACTCATTCGTGTCATGGTATCGGTCTTTCGGCCGGTTGTGGTACTTCCCGCGCGGGGGTGGCGGGTATCGTGTCCCGGGTGACGCAGAAGCTCTTCGATATGCCAGACCCGACCGACCCTTTGGCCGCCCCTGCGCTGATGGCGAGGGCGCAGGATGTCGTGGCCAAGCATGCTGGTCTGCTTGAGCCCCTCGCGCAACTGTTTTCCGACCGCGGCGAGACCTTATATATGGTCGGCGGCTCCGTGCGCGACGCGATGCTCGGCCGCGGGGTGCACGACCTCGACTTCACCACCTCCGCCCGCCCCGAGGTGATCCAGGAGATCCTGGGCGAATGGGGCGAGAAGGTGTGGGACACCGGCATCGAGTTCGGCACCGTCTCCGCCATCCGCCGCGGCGAAACCGTGGAAATCACCACCTTCCGCTCCGACCTCTACGACGGCGTGACCCGCAACCCCGAAGTCACCTTCGGCGACACGCTCGAGGGCGACCTCATCCGCCGCGACTTCGCCTGCAACGCCATGGCCATTGAGCTTTCGCTTGACGACGAGCTCCGCCTCTCCCCCACCTTCCACGACCCCGTCGACGGGCTTGCGGACCTTGTGGAGCAGGTCTTAGACACCCCGCAGGAACCCGAGGTGTCGTTCCGCGACGATCCTTTGCGCATGCTGCGCGCGGCCCGCTTCGTCTCCCAGCTGGGCTTCAGCGTGGCCGACCGGGTGTTCGACGCGATGTGCGACATGGCGGGCGAGATCGAGCGCATCACCGCCGAGCGTGTGCAGGCTGAGCTGGATAAACTCATGCTCGGCGCACATCCCTGGGAGGGCATCGACCTGCTGGTGTCCACCGGTTTGGCTTCGTATATTTTGCCCGAGATTCCCGCGCTGCAGCTGGAGACCGACGAGCACATGCAGCACAAGGACGTCTACCGCCACTCCCTGACCGTGCTGCGCCAGGCCACCGAACTGGAGGACGAGGGTCCGGATCTGAAGCTGCGCTGGGCGGCGCTGATGCACGACATCGGCAAACCCGCCACCCGCGCGCCCAAGGAGGGAGGCGGCGTGACCTTCCACCACCACGAGGTGGTCGGCGCGAAGATGACCCGCAAGCGCTTAAAGGCCCTGAAGTACCCGAAGCACGTCATCACCGACGTGGGCCAACTCGTGTTCCTGCACATGCGCTTCCACGGTTTCGGCGAGGGCCAGTGGACCGACTCCGCCGTGCGCCGCTACGTCACCGACGCCGGCGAACTGCTGCCCAAGCTGCACAAACTCGTGCGCGCTGATTCCACCACCCGCAACGCCAAGAAGGCCGCGCGCCTGCAGCGAACCTACGACCACCTAGAGGAGCGCATCGCCGACATCGCCGCCAAGGAGGACCTCGCGCGGGTGCGACCGGACCTGGACGGCAACGAGATCATGCAGATCCTGGGGCTCGAACCCGGCCCGGAGGTGGGCAAGGCGTGGAAGTATCTCAAGGAGCTGCGCTTGGAGCGCGGCGAGCTGGACCACGACGAGGCCGTCGCCGAGCTGAAAGCCTGGTGGGAGAAGGAAAATGCCTGAGTATTTCTACGCAGACCGCCTGTTCAACGCATTGGAGCGGGTGGATCCGGAGCCGGGCATGCTGCTCGTCTCCGCGCCCGGCATGTTCTCGCCCGAGTTCGCCCGCACTGTGTTGCTCGTGCTGGAGCACGACGCGGACCACACCCTCGGCGTGGTGCTCAACCGCCGCAGCGAGGTCGCCGTCGCCAACGTGATGGACGCGGGCTGGGCCGAACTCGCCGCCAAGCCGCAGGCCGTGCACATCGGTGGGCCGGTGGGTGCGGAATCCGCCGTGGGCTTGGGCGTGACGACGGCCGGCGCGTCCGAGAACCCCTACCTGAACCGCCTGGCCAACCGCCTCGTACTCGTGGACCTGAACGCCTCTCCCCTCGAGGTCGGCGATTTTCTCGACGGCATCCGCATCTTCGCCGGCTACGCCGAGTGGGCGCCGGGCCAACTTGACGACGAGATCCTGCGCGGCGACTGGTTTGTCACCCCCGCCCTGCCCTCCGACGTCGTCGCTCCCGCGGGTGCGGATCTGTGGGGTGACGTGATGCGTCGACAAGCAATGCCTTTGCCCCTGTTCGCCACCTTCCCCGCGCACCTCGAGGACAACTAGTTTCACGTGAAACATCGGCGGCGTTTGTCTAGCAGGAATATATTTCGCAGTTCTCGAGACAGGCGGCCGTTGGTCGTGTCTAATAGATGGTAGCCAGGTAATTCACAGCTGGCCCGAACCTACCCTTGAGGAGCTCTCATGAACGTCAAGCGCGCTGTCTCTATCGCCACTGCAACCGCTGCCCTTACCGCCGGGATCGCCGTCTCTCCGGCGAGCGCGGAAGGCCTGATTCCGAACACGGAGGGGGCGTTTCGTGCGGGTATCGCCACTGTCGAGGGCTCTGTCGATGCCGGCTCCAGCATCAACACCGCTGTCGGTTGGCTGCAGTTCGGATGGTTCGTTCTGTGGGCCACTGTCGCAGCAGCAGGACTGGGCATTATCGCTTACGCCGCGCAGGCCGCAGGCTTGATCCCCGCCGGCACGATTTCTATCCCGGATCTGCCGCTCTAAGCGCAACCGCGCACATCGCCGTCCCGCTGTCGGGGCGGCGATTTTCTTTTGCCGGTTTCACCGCGGTGCTTTAAGGCGCTATTAATCGTCAGAAACTTGTGTCGCGTTACTGATATTTTCAAAGTTGTGAGCTGCATATATATGTGGTTTAATGCCGGTAGTCCAGATTTCTGGCATTATTCCGTCAGCTTCTACCTAGGAGAGTCCCATGAAGCGCTTTACCGCCGCTGCCCTGGCCGCAGCAACCGCAATGTCCCTCGCTGTCGCTCCGGCGCAGGCAGCTCCGAAGCCGAACAACGAGCTCGAGGGGGCTCGTCAGGGTGTCGAGGCATTCAAGCTCCTCGGCATCGTTGGTGACAAGGGTCTTGGCGCTGCACCGGAGACCGAGGGTGCTGGCCAGATGATGGGCGGTTCTATCGAGGCAGGCTCGTCCGCCGAAGAGACATACCGTGCAACCCAGGCTGGCTGGATCCTGACCTGGATCGCTGTCTCCGTCGCTGGCCTCGGCCTGATCGGCTACGGCGCAAAGGCTGCTGGCGTTCTGCCGCCGCAGCTGGCTGGCCAGCTCCCGTTCTAAGCCCCACCGCTTAGACCCACTATCTGAACTCCTCTCCCCTGCTCGGGAGGGGAGTTTTTGCGCATTGGGAGCTATGTATATCGTCACTAGGAAGCCCGGTGTTACACCTTCCGACAAGGTTGAATACCTGCGGAAACGTGTGTTTTACTGTCGCGAGCCCGGTTCCGGGTTATTTAACGTCAGATTCGCACAAAGGAGTTTCCAATGAAGGGCATCACCGCAGCTACCTTGGCCGCAACCACTGCACTGTCCATTGCGGCCGTCCCGGCACAGGCTGAAGAGGACACGTTGAACGACACGCTGGAGAACTTGGAGACGGCAGTGAACCCGAAGAAGGCGTCCGACGTCAACGACGCCTATCTCGCTGGCTACAAAGCCCAGGCAAGGGTCCGCGAAGAACTGAATCCGGGCACCGGCTACTCCGGCCCGTTCAAGAGCTCCTCTGAGAAGAACCAGGTGCCGAAGAGCGCCACCTCCTCGTTGAAGAACGACGCAGCCCGCGGCTACAAGGTCGGCACCACCTACGACATCCTCGTCGGCACCGGCATCGCCGCAGGCGTCTTGGCACTCGTAGGTGCCGCCGCGGCCGCAGCGGGCAAGATCCCGGGTGTCCCGGGTGTGCCGGCCGTTGAGCAGTTCTTCTAAGCCTCACTGGTCGTTGAAGGACCAGTTGCACTCCTCCATGGTCCGCATGGTGTCGTTGCGCTGCGGCAGGGAGTAGTTCGTGGACACGAAGCGCGTCCCGTCGCGATAGACGAAGTGGATGTCTGATCGCTCCTTCAACGTCTGCAGATACCCCTCCGTAACCAGGGAGTGGCAGGCGGAGCACAGCGGCAGGAGGTTCTCCAGGTCGGTGAGACCGCCGCTGGCCCAGTCCTCGATGTGGTGGATTTCGATGAAGCGCGTGTGCGTGCACCCCGGTGCCGCGCACTGCCCGCCCCACATCGCCAGCAGCGCGTTGACTTGCCCGTTTGTTGCCAGGCGCTGTTTGCGTCCGGTGTTGAGGATGAGGCCGTCGGAGTTGACCGTCGATAGGCGTATGTCCGCGTTAGCGAGCAAGCTTGCAATGGCTTTCGATGGCGCGCCCACGTTGTTGGGCATATACCCGCGACCGTCCGGTGTGGCCAGAATGTTCACGTGAGCGCCCGGGGTGGTCAGTGTGTTGCGCGGCGTCGTGCGCGCCATGTGAACGATGCCCATGAGCGCCCGCAGCAGCATCCGCCCGATCGGCAGCCCGTAGCCGGAGACTGTCTTCCGCGCGGGGCGGTTTTCCTCCACCTCCTCGGCGCGCTCCAGGGCGATGTCGACTTCACCGTTAACCTCGGGGTCCAGGTCCTCGAGTACCTCGTTGAGGTCGCAGTACGCGATCTCCCCGATCTTCAGCGCTGCGATGAACCCGGCGCCGTCCGCTGCATTCATATTGCCGTGGAACGCGATATCGCCGTTGTCGCGCTTGTGCAGGCTCAGGTAGTACTGCGGGCTGTCGTCGTCCTCCCCGTCCTGCGGCTTCTTCCCCGCCAGCGCGCATTCGAGCTCGTGGTAACCCATTCCGAGGGCGAGATCTACCAGTTCACGCTCATTTTCGGGCGTCATGTACTTCAGAAGCAGCCGCACCACCGAGTAGCTCAGCGCAGCGGCAGTGAAGTGTTTGTGGAGGTAACGGAAGGGCCTCAGGCGGTGCGCGACGCTGACGTACTCGTGGGCGGTTGAGGATGACACGCCCAGGCGGCGCATGAGGAAGTGCGCGGTGGTCGACGAGCCGCATTCGATAGCAAGTGCGAGTTCATCAAACGTTTGAATTGCGGACAACAGCTCTGCTTTGCTCTGGGTCATTGCGCGGTGAGAGTCTTCAATTTGCTGGCTTAATGCAATGGCGATTGGGTTGGATTCTGAGGCAACTGCGGCGGTCATTTCGGGCCCCCTTGAGGCGAATGCGAGTGCGAATGTGGACATTATAAAACTCCCCCCCGACATTCCTTTGACCTGCGGAAATGCGGTTTATAGCGATTGCTATAAGTTGTCCGCAACTCCGCATTGCGGACTAGTGGGAACTCACCAACTATTGGCTATTGCTTATCGACGTCAGCTCCGCCCATGCCCGCCCCTCAGACCACACCGAACTCCGCATTGCGGACAATTCCGCCTCCACCAATAGTTGGTAAGAGCCAACGAAACGGTGCCGTATTGCGGACAGATGCGGGAATGTTGGGATGGCCACAACGTATGGTGGTTGTCAGTAGCGCACAGTAAGGAAGAGGTGCCGGACTATGGAGAAAGCTCACCGCACCGCGTATATCTACCCGATTTTTCTCGCGGTTTGGATCGCAACACCGTTTATGGGGGACCGCGTTCCCGTGTGGGGCCAATGGCTTTATTGGGTTGCCTTGATCGCGGTATCTGTTCTGGGGTTTGTCATCGCGGTGCGGGATAAGCGCCCCCTGCTGGGGATATTGTCTGTTCTTACCCTGTTTGCCTGGCCGATCACTCTCGTAGTGGCGTTGTCGTCCGGTCCCTTTGCCTGACGGACCCTGTCCCCCACAACTCCGCATTGCGGACAATTCCGGCACCACCAACTATTGGGGTCCACCAACGAAAAAGGCCCGCGCCGGTGGCGGGGCGGGCCGGACGGACGTCGATAAGCTATTGCAGCTTTGCCTGAGCCTCGGACCAGAGGCCCTCGAACTCCTCCTCGCTGAGGTGGGTGGCGGTGATGCCTTCCATGGAGTCGTAGGTGCGCGGGTGTGGGACGGTACCCATGGGCTGGTTTGCCTGGCCGATGACGCGGCCGTCGACGTAGATGCCGGTGATGGTCTCGGCCGGGTCGAGTTCAATCATGCGCACCATGGTGCACTCGTGGGCTGAGATTTCCTCGAGTTCGGCGATGTTGAGCAGCTCGCCGCCGAGTTCGGGGACGTTGTAGTGGATGCGGACGAAATGTTTCACGTGAAACTCCTAGGAAATTCGGGAGGCGTACGCTGAGCAGATGACCAGTTGGCACATGTGGTAGATCATCAGCGGAATGATCAGCACGCCGAGCGAGGCGCCGCCGAAGATGACGGTGGCCATGGGTAGGCCGGTCGCGAGCGACTTCTGGGTGCCGCACATTTGGATGGCGACGCGGTCCTCACGCGGGAAGTGCAACGCCTCCGGGAGGATGCGGGTCAGCCACAGCATAGCGACGACCAGCACGCACGAGAACACGGTGAGGAACACGATCTCCCACGCGGAGACATTCGACCACACGCCGGAGACGACGCCGCGCGAGAAGGCGGAGTAGACCACCATCCAGATAGAGCCGCGGTCCACGATCTTGGTCGCCTTCGACTTGGCCAGCTCCCCCACCCGCGGGACGAAGTTGTGCGCGAGCTGGCCCAAGATGAACGGGAGGAGCAGCTGCAGCGCGATGTCGCCGAACACGGAGGCGTCCACGGACACCCCGTCGCCGGCGCCCATCAGCCACATCACAAGCAGCGGCGTGGCGACCACTCCAACGAGCGAGGACACAGACGCCGCCACGACCGCGCCCGAGACGTTGCCGCGCGCCACCCCGGTGAGCGCCACTGAGGACTGGACGGTGGACGGCACGAGCGACATGAACAGCAGGCCCTGGTACAGGTCTGCGGACATGAACGCCGTCGTCGGGCGCACGAGCAAGCCGATGACCGGGTAGATGGCAAACGTGAACGCCAGGATCAGCGCGTGCAGACGCCAGTTGGTCAGGCCCTTGAGCGCCTCCTGGGTGGACAGGCGCGCGCCGTAGAGGAAGAACAACAGCGCGATGCCCAGCTTCACCGCGACGGCGAACCCGTCCGCGAACGCGCCCTTGGCGGGCAGCACGAACGCGAGCGCCGCCGCGACAACGATGCCGACGAGAAGCGGGTCGAGCTTCTTCATTTACTCGGAAACGGAGACTTTGTCGCCGCCGTCGGTCACTGAGACCTCGCGCATCCCTGTGACGGCCGGGCCGGAGACGCGGGCGCCGTCGGCGATGTTGAACACCGAGCCGTGGGCGGTGCACTTGACGGTGTCGCCCTCGACCTTGGTGATCTTCTTCTGCTGGTGCGGGCACACACTCGAGTAGGCCACGTAGGTGCCGGCGGTGGGCTGGGCGATGATGAACTTATCCAGGATCACCGCAGAGCCGACGGGCACGTCGGTCTTGGCAACTTCTTCGGGGGCCGCCTCTCCGCAGGCGGCGAGGAACGCACCGGCAAACGTGGTTGCGGTGCCGAGCAGGAACATGCGTCGTGAACAGGTCATGATGCGATCGTAGCGCCCTTCATCGCGGTGACGTACTCACTCAGCTCGGTTTTCAGCGCGTCCATGTCGGTCACACGGTTACCCTCGATGTACGTGTCGATGATGGTGGTGATGGCCGAGCCGGTGATCGCACCCGCGGCCCCCGCGGCGATCGCGTCGCGCACGTGCTGTGGCTTCGAGATGCCGAAGCCCAGTAGCACCGGCGGCCCGCCGAACTTCTGCACATTGTCGACGACCTCGCGCAGGCCCTCCACCGTCGCCTCCTTGTCCGCACCGGTCACGCCGTCGCGGGAGATGGCGTAGATGTAGCCGCGCGAGTTCGCGGCCACAGCCTCGAGCGTGGCCTTCGACGCCTTCGCCGGGGCGATGTAGATTGGGTCGATGCCGGCCGCGGTGGCGGCTGCGCTGAAGGGGGCGGATTCGCGCACGGGGACGTCGGGAAGCAAAATGCTGTCCGCACCTGCCTCCTTGAACTCGCCGTAGAAGCGCTCGAGGCCGCGCTTGTGCGCGACGTTGCCGTACACCAGCATGCCGATGGGCAGCTCCGGGTAGCGGCTGCGGATGGTGCGGATTTGCGCAATCGCCTTATCGACGGTTGCTCCGCCCGCCAACGCCCTCACATGCGCACCCTGAATGGCGGGGCCATCTGCGACGGGGTCGGAGAACGGCACGCCGAGCTCAACGGCGTTCGCGCCGGCATCGACGACGGCGGAGACGATCTCCACCGCGTCCTCCGGGGTCGGGTCCGAGAGCATGATGAAGGGCACGAACGCGCCTTCTACTTTAGCGAAGAGCTTGTCGTAGCGGTTCATTTACTTCTCCTTCTTGTCGAGCGAAGCTCGCACGTGGGCGATGTCTTTGTCGCCGCGGCCGGACAGGGTGACCAGGATGTGCAGCGGCTCCGCGCCGGCGGGGTGGTCGGCGACACGCTTGAGGGCGTAGGCGAGAGCGTGGGAGGACTCGAGCGCGGGGATGATGCCCTCGTGGCGCGACAGTGCCTGGAAGGCGTCGAGGGCCTCGTCGTCGGTGACGGGCACGTACTTCGCGCGGCCGGACTTGGCCAGGTGCGCGTGCTCCGGGCCCACGCCCGGGTAGTCCAGGCCGGCGGAGATGGAGTAGGAATCCTGCACCTGGCCGTCCTCGTCGCACATCAGGTAGGAGTACGTGCCGTGGAGCAGGCCGGTCGTGCCCTGGGCGATGGCCGCGCCGTGGGCGCCGAGGCCGAAGCCCTCTCCCCCGGGCTCGGCGCCGACGAGCTCGACACTGGTGTCGTCGATGAAGTCGGCGAATGTGCCAATCGCGTTGGAGCCGCCGCCGACGCAGGCGACCACGACGTCCGGGAGTCGGTCGGTGCGTTCGAGGATCTGGGCGCGGGCCTCGGTGGAGATCACGCGGTGGAACTCTTTGACGATCTTCGGGAACGGGTGCGGCCCGGCCGCGGTGCCAAGGAGGTAGTGGGATTCGTGGAAGGTGGCGGTCCAGTCGCGGAGCGCCTCGTTCACCGCGTCTTTGAGCGTGCCCGCGCCGGATTCCACTCCGACGACCTCCGCGCCCATCAACCGCATGCGGTAGACGTTCGGCGCCTGGCGCTCCATGTCGGTCTTGCCCATGTAGATCACGCACTCCAGGCCGAGCAGCGCGCAGGCGAGCGCGGTGGCGGTGCCGTGCTGGCCCGCGCCGGTCTCCGCGATGATGCGGGTCTTGCCCATCTGCTTGGCAAGCAGCGCCTGGCCGATCACCTGGTTCGTTTTGTGCGCGCCGCCGTGGACGAGGTCCTCGCGCTTGAGGAAGATGCGCGCGTTGCCTTCCAGCGGCAGGTTGCGGCACTCGGTGAGCGGGGTGGGTCGGCCGAGGTAGTCGCGGAGCAGGCCGCGGTATTCGGCCATGAACGCCTCGTCGTTGAACGCGTCGACGAAGGCTCGCTCAAGCTGGTCGAGCGCCGGGATGAGCGACTCGGGGACGAACTGTCCGCCGAACTCGCCGTAGTAGGCAGGGAGCAGGGTCATGTTTTTGTCCTTAAGTGTGGAAATTGCGGACGGTGGCGAAGCCTCGTCGCAAGGCGGCGGCGTCCTTGTGGCCGCGGGGGTCTTCGAAGCCGGAGTTGAGGTCGAGGCCGGAGCAGCCGGTACGCAGCGCGTCGGTGAGGTTGTCGGGGGTCAGGCCGCCGGCGAGCAGCGCGTCGGTGGTGGGAATGCGCGACCAGTCGAAGCGCTCCCCCGTCCCGCCGGCGCCGGAATCGAGCACAAGCTTATCGACGAGCTCCGCCACGCCCGCCGCATCATTGGGCCCGGTCATGTCGACTGCGCGCCACACCTGGACCTCGACCTCATCGCGGACGCGCGCGATCAACGCGTGCTCCGCCTCGATCGAGCCCTGGTATGGGGCGTGGACCTGCACAGCGGTGATGCCGGGCTGGACTAGGTGGTCGTAGCCCTCGGTGCGGCGCGACACCGCAACGTAGTCCAGCCCCGGCTCCGCGGCGATGATCTCCGTGGCCGTTTCACGTGAAACATTGCGTGGGGAGGCTTCCTCGAAGATCAGGCCGCCGTAGACCGCGCCGGCCGTCTTCGCCGCTTGGGCAGCGGATGCGGAACGCAGGCCGCAGACCTTGTTCGGCCCGTACACCAGATCGCGGCAGGCGCGGTCGATGTCCGGCTGGGAGGTCAGCTGCGAGCCGACAAGGAACGCGTCCGAGTGTCCGCCGAGCCGGCGAACGGTCGCGGCGCCGCGAATACCGGATTCGGCCACCACCACTGCCCCGGCCGGAGCGAGTGCGGCCAGGCGGGCGGAGCGGTCGAGGTCGATGGAAAGGTCGTGGAGGTTGCGGTGGTTCACGCCGAAGATCCTGGCGCCCAACTTCGCGGCCCGCGCGGCCTCGTCCTCGTCGATGACTTCGGTGAGCACGTCCATGCGCAGCGATTCCGCGACCGAGGCCAGGTGCGTGTACTCCTCGTCCGAGAGCACCGACAGCATCAGCAGCACCGCGTCCGCGCCGAAGTAGCGGGCGGCGTAGATTTGCACCTCGTCGACGATGAAGTCCTTGCACAGCACAGGCAGGTGCGTGGTGGCGGCGACGGTGGCGAGGTGGTCGTAGTTCCCGCCGAAGTAGTCGGGCTCGCACAGTACTGAGATCGCCGAGGCGTAGCGCGAGTAGATGCTCGCGATCTCCCCCGGCTTGTAGTCCTCGCGGATCGTGCCGAGCGAGGGCGAGGCGGACTTGCACTCCATGATGTAGGAGGCGCCCGGGGCGGCCAGAGCGTCGTAGAGGGACCGCTCAGAATAACGTAACGTGTCGAAAGCAACGTGACCGATACGTTGTCTAATTCCGTCAATGTGACGTTGTCGGTTCGCCACGATTTCGGTCAAAATCTTAGCCACTGTAGTCCGCCTCCTCGTGGGTGGTGAGCCACTGGGACACGGAGCCGTCGGCAAGCAACTGCTTCGCATGCGCGGTGCCCTCGGCGAGCGAATCCGCAATGCCGTAGAGGTAGAACATCGCGCCCGCGTTCACGGCCACGGCGTCGCGGTGTGCGGCCGGCCCCTCCCCCGCGAAGGTCGCGCGCATGGCGGCGGCGTTGTGCTCGCCGTCGCCTCCGCGGAGGTCCTCGAGCGTATGCCTATCGACGCCAAGCTCCGCCGGCTCCACGGTATAGTGAGAAATCGCTCCGTCCTTGAGCTCCCAGACCAGGGTCTCGCCGTGGACCGCGATCTCGTCCGTGCCGGCGCCGTGCACTACAAGCGCGCGGGAACGGCCGAGCGATCTCATGGTCTCCGCAATAGTGGTCGCAAGCTTATAATTGGCAATCCCCATTATTTGGAATTCAGGTCTTGCGGGACTCAATAATGGGCCCATCGTATTAAATAGCGTGCTCACTCCAAGTTTCTTCCGCACCGGTTGCACGAAAGCGATCGCTGGATTATACGCCGGGGCGAACAGGAACGTGAAGTTCGAGGACTCGAACTGGCGCACCGCGCGCTCCGGGTCGAGGTCCAGCGGGATGTTCAGCGCCTCCAGCACATCGGCCGAGCCGGACTTGGAGGACACCGAGCGGTTGCCGCACTTGATCATCTTCACCCCGCCGGCGGCGGCGATGAGGGAGGCGGCGGTGGTGATGTTGATGGTGTTGGCGCCGTCGCCGCCGGTGCCCGCCGTGTCCATGATCCCCTTGCCCGTCACCGGGAAGGGCCGTCCCGCGGCGAGGAACGCCTTCGCCGCACCCGCGATGTCGGCGAAGGTCTCGCCGCGGGTCCGGATGGTGGCGAGCAGTGCCGCGATGTGGACGTCGTCGTAGTCGCCGACGGTCAGCGGGGTGAACGCCTCAACCGCGTCCTCCAAGGTTGGGGCGGGGTTGTCGATGAACCGGCGGAAAATCTCCACGTGGTTAGCCATTGTCGCGTCCTTTCTGCACCAGGTGTTCAACGCATCGCTCCAACAGCTGAGGCCCTGCGGGGGTGAGGATGGATTCGGGGTGGAATTGGAAGCCGATGGAGTAGCCGTCGTCGGTCTCGGCGGCCATGATCACCTCGCCGATCGCGGTGTCCGTCCAGGCGAGCGGCGTGATCCCGGCGGGTGCCTCGGTCGCGCCTAGGGAGTGGTAGCGGGCAACAGGCACGTCCAGGCCGGGTTGGCCGGGAGCGACGCCGACCGTGAGGCCGCGGTACAGCGGATGCGGCGCCGTAAGCCTCATGGGAACTGAGGTGCCGTGCTCGGGGCCGCAGGGTTGGACGTGCCCGCCGAAGTGCTCGATGAGAGCCTGGTAGCCCAGGCAGATGCCCAGAATGGGGATGCGGCCCTGGGCGCGCTCGATGACTTCCATCATGCAGCCAGCGTCCGCGGGGTAGCCGGGACCCGGTGAGAGCACGATGAGCTCCGGGTCCGCGCCGAGCCCGCCGCCGAGCACAGTGTCGGCGGAGACGGTGTTGCGGTAGACCACGGTGTCGAAGCCGGCGAGCGCGTCGACCAGGTTGTAAACGAAAGAGTCCTGGTTATCCAGCAAAACGATCACTTGCGCACCTCCAATTCGCGGCCCGCGGCAAGTGCCTGGAGCACCGCGTAGGCCTTGTGCAGGGTCTCGTCGGCCTCGGCCTGCGGGATAGAGTCGCGCACCACGCCCGCGCCGGCCTGCACCGTGGCGACGCCGTCGGCCACGAACGCGGAGCGGATGACAATGCAGGTGTCGAAGTCGCCGCTGCCATGCAGGTAGCCCACCGCCCCGCCGTAGGAGCCGCGGCGGGTGCCCTCCACCCCGCGTAACAGCTCTGTCGCGCGTAGCTTCGGGGCGCCGGTGAGCGTGCCCATGTTCATGCAGGCGCGGTAGGCGTCCAGCGCGTCTAGGTCTGAGGCAAGCGTCGCGGTGACCCGGCTGACCAGGTGCATCACGCGGGAATAGCGGTCCACCTGCAGCAGCTCGCGCACTCGCCGGGTGCGGGGCTCGGCCACGCGCGCCATGTCGTTTCGCGCCAGGTCCACAAGCATGGTGTGCTCCGCGACCTCCTTGGCGTCGGTGCGAAGCTGCAGCTCCATGCGCGTGTCCAGCTCGTGGTTGACCGTCTCGTCTGGATTCAGCCCGCGCGGGCGCGTACCGGCGATCGGGTACAGCTCCACCTGGCGCGTTGCGTGGTCGAACTTCAGGTTGGACTCCGGCGAGGCGCCGAAGAGCTCGTAGCCGGGCCCGCGCAGGTAGAACATGTACGGCGAGGGGTTAGACTCCCGCAGCCGGCGGTACGCCCCGAACGCGTCCGCGCACTCCGCCGTGAACGCCCGCGCCGGCACCACCTGGTAGATGTCCCCGTTCGCGATGTGCTCTTTCAGCCCCTCCACGTCCGCGCGGAATTCGGCGTCGGGCACAGTCGCCTTGACGACGGCACACTTCGCCTCCCCGGTGGTTGGTTCGTAGGCGGGCACGGGGGCGTCGATAAGCGACGCGAGCGGCTCAAGATCGATGCCAGCACCATGCGCATCGACGCCCGCGAGATACGCCGTGGATGTTTCATGGTTGATGCGCAGGAGAACCTCGGCGAGCACGAACTGGAAGTCCGGGTAGGTGTTCGGGCCGACCTCCACAGAGGGCAGCGGCTCGAAAGAGTCCAGGTAGTCGTAGGCGAAGCCGCCGGCGAGAAACGGGAAGTCCTCGTTGCCGTAACCGGCGCGCGTGGTCAGCGCACGGAGCACGTCCGCGGAAGACGGGGCGGTGAGACGCTCGCGCTCGTCCGCGGCCATGGATGCGGGAAACTCGTAAACGCCCTCCCCCACCCGGTACTCCTCCAGTCCAAGGTCCGCTGTGATGACCTCGCCGGATGGGGTCAGCGGCTCTACGGTCACACGGTTGCCGGTGCAGGTCACGCGCACAGACGCGCGCAGGACCGCCACGGATTGCAGGCCGTTACGGGTGGTGATGTCGGCGGACTCGAGCAGCACGGAATCTTCCGCGTCGAGTCCACCGATGTGGGCGAAGAGGCTGGCCACGTCCTCGTGGTAGCGCACCTCGCGGTGGGTGTAATGCATGTGGTCCTCGGTTCTGTCGTATTCATTGCACCGAGGGTGAAAAAAGGCCCGCGGCGCTTGGGGTGCAAGCTGGCGGGCCGTGACTTCGAAGGGGGCGCGCCAGTTAGGCGAGCCACCACCAGTTCAAAGAAATCATGTACGTCACAATTGACAACTATAGCGGAACCGAAACTCCGGGGCGCTTTTTATTCAGGGAGACGGTACTTTCCGCGTGGCGCTGAGGCGACCACGCCGTCCACCTTCAGGCCGGTAATGGCGGCGTGGGTGGCAATCTCCGGGTTCATGTGCGGGGCATCCACTAAACCGCGGCGGACGATCTCGGCGGCAATGTCCTTATACGCCATCGGCTCGCCCGCCTTGCGCAACACGGTCAGGATCGCTTCTTGCCAGGTCATGGACACCTACTTCTGTTCGTCGGCGTGGCCGGCGGCTCGTCGCAAAGCATCGATGTTCACTGCGGGCTTGGGCTCATCCGCCTGCTTCTCACGCGCCTGCTCCACCGCCGCGGCCGCACGCGCGCCGAAGTTGCCGCCCAACGACGCCGCGACGACGGCCGCCACCAACGCCACCGCCGGCGGCACCCACATCCACCCGGAGGCGATGAAGGAAAACGCCGCGCCGAACGCCAGCGCCACACCCGCCAACACCCAGAACGGGCCGGCAACCTTGTGGGCCTGGTCCCAAATCGCGCGGTCCTTGCGCACCGCCGGAACGTGCAGACCGAACCACTTGTTGCCCGGCAGGTTGCCCAGAGAGGCCAGCGCGCCGGGGATGAGCAAAAGCAGGGTCAGCAGGATAAAGATAATGCCGACGACGACGTTGAGAGTGCTCATATTTTCAAACGGGCTCATGGCTCCCAAGCATACGGCGAGGGTAGACACGAAAGAAAAGCCCCCAAAAATGCAGTCTGCTGTATAATCACCGGCTACTCTGGACACATGAAAAGTAAGCTTTTAGGGTCGCTACTCTTCTGGGTAGTTGTCGCCATCATCCTCGGGTTCTTGTGCAGCCTGTTCTTCCCGGACTGGCTTGCTCGCATCTTTATCACCTTCAACGGACTGTTCTCCAACTTCCTCGGCTTCTTCGTCCCGGTGCTGATCTTCGCGCTCATCGCGCCCGCCATCGCGGGCCTGGGCCGCGGCGCCGGCAAGTGGCTGGGCATCACCGCGGGCGTGGCCTTCAGCTCCACCGTCATCTCCGGCCTGATCGCCTGGGGCACCGGCACCGCGCTGTACCCGAAGCTGCTGGCCGGCAGGGACTTGATTACCAACGTGGCCGACCCGGACGAGGGTGGCCTGACCCCCTACTTCACCGTGGAGATGCCGCCGCCGCTGGCGATTATGTCCTCGCTGCTGCTCGCGTTCGTGGTGGGCCTGGCCATGACGGCGGTGAAGTCCGACAACCTGCACAACGTGCTGCAAGAGCTCAACGACGTCGTGCTCAAGGTCGTGGTCACGTTCGTGATTCCGCTGCTGCCGCTGTACATCTTCGGCACCTTCCTGGGCCTGGGCATGAACGAGAACTTCGGCGACACCATGGCCGCCATGGGTGTGGTGCTGCTGCTGTCCGTGGTTATGACCGTGGCCATCGTGCTGATGCAGTACTTGGTTGCCGGCGCGGTCGCGGGCGTGAACCCGTTCAAGGCCCTGAAGAACATGCTGCCGGCGTACTTCACCGCCCTGGGCACCTCGTCGTCCGCCGCGAGCATCCCGGTCACCTATGAGTCCACGCTGAAAAACAACGTGGACGAGGACGTCGCCGGCTTCGTGGTCCCGCTTTGCGCCACCATCCAGCTGTCCGGTTCGATGATGAAGATCATGCTCTACACGCTGTCCATCGTGTACATGGCCAGCCTGGACGTCTCTGGCAGCGAGATCTTCGGCTTCATCCTCCTGCTGGGCATCATGATGATCGCGGCCCCGGGCGTGCCGGGCGGCGCCATCATGGCGGCTGCCGGCCTGCTGCAGTCCAACCTGGGCTTCGACGACTCGATGCTCTCGCTCATGATCGCGTCCTACATCGTGGTCGACTCCTTCGGCACCGCCGCCAACGTCACTGGCGACGGCGCGGTCGCGCTCATCGTGAACAAGTTCGCGTCGGGCAAGATCCACAAGCAGTCGCCTATCGACGAGCCTTCGGCCGCCCCCGCTACCGGCTCCACCGCTGTGTAGCAGTCCCCTGCTGCCGCACTGACCGCCCTCCGGGGCGGTTTTCTTTTGCCATGTTTCACGTGAAACAACGCCGATCTCCGCACCACCCCGCGCCCGGCGCAATCGACTACCCTCTTGCGCATGTCCTTCGAGATCGTCACCACCCACTTCGTGGCCCACGAGCGCGACCTCGAGGAGGCGTACGAGCTCTACCGCGAGCGCATCGAAACGAGCGGCGCCGTCATCTCGGCGGTCTCCCCTCGCCCGCACCCTATCGAGGACGAGTTCACCCTCTGGGACCTGCGCTGCCAGGCCGCATACGACAACCTGCCCGCCCCGGACCAGATGCGGCTGTACGAGCTCAACGCGCTCGTGGATTTCGCCACCACCAACCGCGACAACGCCATCGAAAAATTCTTCTTCGAGGACCACGACGCGCCGACGCACCTCCCTGCCAGCCTCGGGGGCCTCATGGACCTCACACTTCGCGACGAGCCGCAGGGCCCCCTGTCACTCACCACCATCGTCTACCTCGGCTCGCCCGAGCACATGCTGCTGGCGCAGAGGCTTTTCGACGCCACCGTGGCCGACCTCAACGCCGTCGCCTACCAGCCGTACGTGGCCCCGCTCGAGGGAACGGAGCATGCGGGGTTGGTCGGTCCTCTGTGGCTGCGCGATGCCACGCTCAACATCATCGGCAAGGGTGACGGACACTTCTCCCCCGGCAAGGACGCGTGGGCGGGGTGGCTGTTGACGTCGGATGGACCGGAGGACGACGATAGGCAGTTGCACGAACGCATTGATACCGACGCCGTGGTGATTACCCGCGCGGTGCAGGAGCCGTTCTAATCACGAAAAGGCACCGGCGCGGAGGAAGGGATATTCCGCGCCGGTGCCTTTTTCGGGTGCTAAGCCTACGGCGTGACCTGCGGGCTCAGCGGGTCAACCGCCTCCGGGGCCTCAGCGCCGCCCAGCGGGGAGTCCGTCATTTCAGCGTCGCCCAGCGGGGAATCGGTCATCTCCGCGCCGCCGAGGCCGGTGTCGCCGGATGCGGAGCCATCCGCGGAGGAGCCACCTGCCGAGGAGCCGCCGGACATGGAACCGCCCGCGGAACCGTCAGACACCGAGCCGTCTGCGGAGGAACCGCCGACAGAGGAACCGCCCGCGGAAGAGCCACCAGCGGAGCTGTCGGACATGGAACCGCCGGAGGAAGAACCGCCGGAAACCGGGTCCTCGGAGGTCACGGCACCGGACGGGTTCACGCCAGTGGTGTCCGTGTCGCCGTCACTGTCATTGCAGGCGGTGAGGCCGGCGGCAGCCAGCACGAGTGCGGTAGCCGATGCGGCAATACGAGTGTTTGCAGACATAATTCTCCTTCTCGTGTCGGATTGATCCCGGGTGTCTCGCCCGGATCACAAACTTTCTACGGAGCCTGTCTGCGAAACCCTTGTGAGCGGAGGGAGAACTTTCGTACTGGTACGTAGCAGAACAATAACCCGGCCCCCACGCTGCGGGAACCGGGCTATTTCGGCTACGCGGCTAAGCCGGATGGACCCTATTTACATCGGTAGGTCCGGAATGGCCGGGAGGGAAAGACCCGGGATGGAGCCGGAGAAAGCTGCTGCTGCGCCGAGCAGTGCAACGAGGGCGAGCGGCACGCCGATCAGGAGACCCAGGATGCCGGGCTTGGTGTCCGGGTTGTCGATGAGCTGCTGAATGCACTCGCCGGTGGCGTTGTTGGAGCCCTTCTCCTTGCCCGGCTCGGCCTTGTCGCCGTCCTTGCCGGCGGTGGCGTCCTTGCCCTGCTCGGACTCGGCCTTCTTGCCCTCCTTGCACTTCTTGTACACCTCGGAGGAGCCGACCTTTTCGCCTGCAGCCTGGTCGCCCTCTGCCTGGGCGGAGCTGCCCTGGTTCTCCTTGGCCGGGGCGGTGTCAGCGTCAGCGGCGAACGCCGGAGCGGAAAGAGCGGACATGGACAGGGTTGCGGCAACTGCAGCGGTGGCGATGCGCTTCATGGCAATCTCCTTTTAGTGAATCGGGTACCCGACACTGATCTGGCACGTGTAAAAGGCGTATCGCCAAACCATCACATCGCCTTACACGAGGTTACCCTGGGCACATGGGAATGATGAAGGAGATAGCAGCCATCTTTGGTGTCGCCGCACTTGTCGGCCTTGGTGGTGCGGGTGCCGTCTACAGCGCCATCGACGCCCCGGAGCGCGATCAGTACACCGTCCAGGCAGCGGGTGCGCCGAGCGCGACTATCGACGACCCGCAGGACGTCCTGACCCCTGAAGACGAGCAGCGCCTCCAGCGCGACACCGCCAACATCAACGCGGCCGATGTGGTCACGGATTTCCACTACATGGTGTTCGAAACCAACCACGAGAACATCCTCGACGATGTGGAGGAGCTGCTGCGCTCGCAGTACCCCGAGCTGATCGACCAGTCCAAGGGCGAAAACGGCCGCCCCGCCGACGGAGTGCTCATCGTGGGCGTGGGCCTGGATCCGCGCCAGGCGTTCATTTACGGCGGCGACGATGTCACCGAGGAGCTCATGCTTAACGACGACACGTACCGCGAATCCCTGCTCGATGCGATGAAACCGGGCGTAAACGATGGGAACATCCCCTCCGGTCTCTTCCGCGCTGCGAACCTGGCCTTGGACGCGGACGGGCTTTCGGACCGGAAGTTCAGCGACGCGCAGGGCGAACGCTCTGGGGCGGTTTTCGGCGCCGCCCTGGGCGGGTTCGGCGTTACCACGGCGGTTGGTGCGGGTGTGGCGGCGGTGCGGAATAACCGTCGTAAAGCAATTGCGAAAGCCCGCGAGGACTATGAGCTTGTCACCCACGAGTACACCCGTCTCGCGGGCCGCCTGGACGAGGTGGATGTCCGGGCGAACTCGCTGTCCTCGGCGTTCGCGGACGAGACGCTGCGCCGCCAGTGGGCCGAGGTGCGCGACCGCTTCCTGAGCATGAACGAGCTGGTGCACGGCGCGCAGGGACTCAGCTCCATCAACATGGACGACGATAAGGACGTGTACAAGCACCACAAGCAGCTTGCGGACGCCGCGGAGAGTGTGGACCACGTCTCCAACGCCGAGGACAACATCGACCGCCTCTTTGGCGTTGAACACGGCGACCCGGCCACGCGCCGGGCGGACCTGAGCACCATCCGCGAGGACGTGCTGCGCGCCCGCAGCGATGTGGAGGATTCCGGCCTGCGCCGCGAGCTGGACCTGCTGATGCAGCGCATCGAGGCGCTGGACGCGAACCCCTCCTCACCCACCTACGTGGACGACTTCGTGCGCGTGCTGGGCGACTACCGCGTGATCCTGGACCAAGTGAAGAAGAAGCAGTTCAGCGACGTCAAGGAGCACGAGAAGCTGACGGCGCCCGCGGTGTACGAGTCCGGGTTCTGGTACGGCGGGTACGTGCCGTACGTGCACATGCACTCCTGGCACGAGTCCAACGTGCAGGCGGAACAGGCTGCGTCGTCGAGCAGCAGCTCCGTGTCTTCCTCGGGATTTAGCGCCGGGGGTGGCAGCTCCAGCTTCTAAGGGTGTGACTTTCCACACATTTCGCGTTTACACTTCCCTTTAATCAATCCGTGTTTATACTTAGACACGGAGAAATTCGAAGCGCGGCCCGCCACCTAAGAACACGAGGTGGCGGGCCACTCCTTTTGGTGGGTATCCGCTTGAAAACTCCTAAGAATAGCGGAATCCCCTCCGCCTTCTCGCACTCTAAATGGGGGGGTGGGTGAGTGCTCAACCGGTCTCGGGGGGATGGACCGTGGGCGGAGGGGCCCAAAAGCGAATATAGACTATCGCCCTCAGTGTGTCTACATGTAGGGCAAAAAAGTTTTTCTGAAAATGTTTGCGCAGGTCGAATGCTATCTGCACGACGCTCATCCTTAGGGGCACCTCGCGGTTAGTGCCAACTATGTAGCCGTTACCGCAGAGTAGTTGCAGAGATGCAATAAACCGGGGTGCCTGTCCGGCAGCCGTTCGGTCAGCGCGATTTCTCCGGGCGGTAGGCGTTCCTCTGCCCGCCCTGCGGACTCGGTCTCTCCGAGATACTTTCGCCCTCATGGGAACCTTCATTTCATTAATTGAGGCGATCGCAGCCGTCGCCGCAGCAGTTTTGGCCGCCATGGCTCTGCAGACATCGAAGCAGGCCAACGAGCTAGCGGAGAAAACCCGCGACGACAGCCAGAAGTTCAAGGACGAGGAACGCGAAAAGGACGAGGAGCAACGGCGCAATGCGGTTGCGATGAGCGTCTACGCCTACTGGGCGAAGCGGGACGATAACCAGTGGGGAGTGGTGATCAGTAACAAGGGCCCGCGTGCGACGGTGGTGAAGGATTTCCGGGTGGAGGTCAAGTGCAAGGACAAGGAACGGACCTGCCACGAGTCTCACCAGATGGTCGCGCTTCCGGTGGGTGAGTTCTTCATCGAGCACAAAACGACGAAGTATGGCTGGGGCAATCTCGTCTCCATCAACGAGAACGAGAGGTTTAAGCCCGTGGTGTACGCCAACACCTGGCGCGTGGACAAGATCAGCTTCATCGACCACCTCAACGAGCAGTGGACCTACACGCCAGAGGCTGGCTACACCCACCAGCCAGTCATCTAGCTGGCGCCCCAACACCAACGCAGTTTCACGTGAAACACCCCCGCCAGTCCCCGCCCAAACACCCGTCCGATATAAACCTCCCCCATCCCACACACGCCGGATAACCTGCCTAGTATGTCTTCTCCCACGCAGGAAGCAGCGCCGGAAGCGCGCACCGACAACGCGGCGAACTCCACCGCCTTCGCCCCCGGCCTCATGGTTAAGGTCCGCGACGAGTTGTGGCTGATCACCAGCGTCACCCAGTCCGTGGACGGGTACCTGCTCAAGGTTCGCGGTCTGTCGGATTACGTGCGCGACACCACGGCGAGCTTCTACACCGCCATCGATGACGTGGAGGTTTTTGACCCCGCCAAGATGGAGGTCGTCCCGGACCGCTCCCCCGGCTACCGCACGACGCGCCTGTGGCTGGAGACCACCCTGCGCCAAACCCCGGTTCCGCTGTACCAGGAGCAGCTCTCGGTGGCGGATCAGATGCTCATGGATCCGCTGGATTACCAGCTCACCGCCGTACGCAAGGCGCTTTCCGACGACAACCTCCGCCCCCGCGTCCTCATCGCCGATGCCGTCGGCCTGGGCAAGACTCTCGAGATCGGCATGATCCTCTCCGAGCTGATTCGCCGCGGCCGCGGCGAGCGCATCCTGGTGGTCACGCCGAAGCACATCATGGAGCAGTTCCAGCAGGAACTGTGGTCCCGCTTTGCCATCCCGCTGGTGCGCCTGGACTCCACGGGTATCCAGCGCGTGCGCCAGATGCTGCCGGCCAGCCGGAACCCGTTTACGTACTTCCCCCGCGTGATTGTGTCCATGGACACGCTGAAGAGCCCGAAGTACCGCGCCCAGCTGGAGAAGGTGCGTTGGGACGCGGTGGTGATCGATGAGATCCACAACGCCACCAACGTGGGCACCCAGAATAATGAACTGGCCCGCACCCTCGCCCCCACCACGGAGGCGCTGCTGCTGGCGTCTGCCACCCCGCACAACGGCGATCCGGAGAGCTTCAAGGAGATCCTGCGTCTGCTCGACCCCACCGCCGTGCTGCCCAACGGCGAGATCGACAAAGACGCGGTCTCCCGCCTGCTCATCCGTCGCCATCGCCACAGCGACGAGGTGGCGAGCGTGGTCGGCGAGCAGTGGGCGGAGCGCAAGGAGCCCAAAAACATCCCGGTGGAAGCCTCCGCGGAGGAAAACGCCGTCGCTGGCGAGCTGGAGCAGACCTGGATCCACACGAACGCCAACCCGGCGCAGGACCGCCTGTTCCCCTGGACGTTGGTCAAGGCGTTCCTCTCCTCCCCCGCCGCACTCGGTGAGACCATCGACAACCGTCTCAAGCGCGTCCCAGAATCTGACACCAATCAGCGTCAGGCCCTGGAGCGTCTCCAAACGCTCAACGCTAAGGTCACCCGCCAAAACTCCAACAAGTACGCCTCGCTGGTGAACTACCTGCAGGAGATCGGCGTGGGCAAGGGCAAGAAAACTAGGGCGGTGGTGTTCTCGGAGCGCGTGGCCACGCTGCATTGGCTCAAGGAGCACCTGACCAAGGACCTGAAGATGCCGGCGGCTGCGGTCGCGGTCATGCACGGCGGGCTTTCGGACGAAGAGCAGATGCGTCTGGTGGACGAGTTCAAGCGAGAGGACTCCAAGCTGCGCATCCTCATTACTGGCGACGTGGCGTCGGAAGGCGTGAACCTGCATACCCTGTGCCACAACCTGATCCACTACGACATCCCGTGGTCGCTGATCCGCATTCAGCAGCGCAACGGCCGCGTGGACCGCTACGGGCAGACGGAGCCCCCGCAGATCGCGGCACTCCTGTTGGACACGAAGCAGGGCGGCTACGTGGGCGAGCTGCACGTGCTGGCCAAGCTGATCAACCGTGAGAACGAGGCGCATGCGTTGCTTGGAGACGTCGGCTCGCTCATCGGCAAGCACACCATCAACGGCGAGGAAGAGGAGATCCGCAAGGTCATCCAGAACCAGGCCGGCTTCGACGATGTGGTGAAGACCCCGGAGCAGATCGCCAACACCGACGCGGAGTCAGAGGAGGACCTCATCGATTTCTGGCTGTCGGGCTTTGGGCTTAGCAGCGACCCCTCGGACACCCCCGCCCCGGGCCAAACCGTCGCCCCAGCGCACACCACCAGCCTGTACGCCTCGGAGATCAGCTACCTCGAAGACGCCCTGAAAGAGGCCTTCTACGGTGCCCCGGAGAAACCCCTCGGCGCCAACGGTGTCGCCTACGAACTGGGCAACAACGGCGTGGCTGAGCTCGCACCGCCGGAGGACCTGTGCCGTCGCCTGGACATCCTGCCGCAGGACTACCTGGCGGACCGCAAGGTGCGCGAGAAGTTCCTTCTGGCCACCAACACCGCGGTGGGCAACACGATTCTGCGCAACGCCCGCACGGGACAGGACGGCTCCACGTGGCCCAAGGCCCACTTCCTAGGACCCCTGCACCCGGTGACGGACTGGGCCGCCGACCGCGCTCTGGCGTCCCTGTCCGCCGGCCAGATCACTGCTATCGCGGGCGAGGTGGACATGCCCACCGTGCTGCTCATGGCGACCCTGACTAACAAGCGCGGCCAGGTGGTTTCGCGCGCCTTTGTCACCGTCGCAGGCGGCATGCTGCCCAAGACCATCGAGGACCCGGTGGCCTGGCTTCGCAGCGTCGGACTGACTGAAAACGCCATCAACCCGGAGACGCTCACCCTGCCCGACAACGCGCAGGAGCTCGTCGCCTCCTCCGTGGAGGTGGCGTACAACCAGCTCCAGCCGATGATGGCCGCGGCCCGCAATCACGCATCACAGCGCATCGAGTATTGGATCGACCGCGCGGATCAATGGCAGTACGCCAAGGACGGCGGCCAGACCACCGTGCGCGCTGGCCGCTCCGCGAACCTCATCGCCGAGGAGCGCGCGCTGATCGCCTCGCTTGAACCAGACCGTGAACTTATCCGCCCGCTCGTCCTCGTCCTGCCGAAGGAGCAGTAGATCAATGGCTACCTACGACTCAATCATCAACGTTGATGAGTGGATCAGTGACCACTACTTCACCACTGACGAAACCAAGGGCGAATCCTTCACCAAACGCGTGAAAAACCGCACCAAGGAGTGGGCACAGTTGGAGGAGGAATCTAACACCCCCTCCCCCATCAAACGCTTCCAGGCCGCGCGCGGTGAGCTCCAGCAAGCCTTTGCGACGCAATCGCCTACCGACGCCCTGGTGCGCACCGCATTCAGCTACGGCGCACCCACAGCGCAGACCTACACCCGCGCAGGCGAGACGTTCACCTACCAGGGCTGGGTGGGCAACGCCGGCACCCTGGTGGTGATCAGTGCCGAACCGAACGAGGACACCACCGAAGAGGACCTGACCACGCTCCCGATCACCGGTGGCATCGCCGCCGAGGGCAAGAAGCCCGAGAACGCGAAGGTGTCCAAGCTCGTCGGCGACTTGTTCCTCGCCGCCGAACCACCGGAGTTCATTGTGGTGCTCGCCGGCGCGTGGGCAGTCGTCGCTGAGCGCGAGTCTTGGCCGCTCGGGCGCTACCTCGCCGTGAGCCTGCAGCTGGCGGTGGAGCGCAACGACACCAAGAAGGCCGGCGAGCTCGAGCGCGTCGCGGTGATCCTCGCGCGTGAGAACCTTGAGCGCGCAGCGGACGGCACCACCTGGTGGGCCGAGACCCGCGAGGAATCCCAGCAGCACGCCGTGAAGGTTTCCGGGGACCTGCGCGACGCGGTGCGCGAGTCCATCGAGATCATCGGCAACGACGTCCTCGACCAGAACCTCTCGCTCGACGGAGTCGACGGCAACGAGCTCGCGCACCAGTCCCTGCGTTACCTCTACCGGATCCTGTTCCTCCTGTTTGCCGAGGCCTCCCCGGAGCTGGCCATCCTGCCCACCGGCGCCCCGGAGTACGTGGAGGGCTACGGCCTGGACCGCCTCCGCGACCAGATCCTTAACCCGCCCGTGACCGACAAGGCGCGCCGGGGTACCCACCTGTACGACTCATTGCAGGTGCTGTTCACCCAGGTCAACGACGGCCACGAGCCGCACGAAGTCGCTGGTGCCGACCAAGACGCCCAGAACGAGGGCCTGACCTTTCGCAACCTGGAGGCGGACCTGTTCAAGCGCGAGGCCACCTCGCTCATCGACGAAGTCAAGCTCTCCAACGACGCCCTCACCCACGTCCTGCAGAACCTGCTGCTGTCCAAGGTTTCCGCCGGCAAGGACCGCGGCTTCATCTCGTACGCCACCCTGGGCGTGACCGAGCTCGGCCAGGTCTACGAGGGCCTGATGTCCTACCACGGCTTCATCGCCCAGGAAGACCTGTACGAGGTCGCGCCGAAGGGCGACGCCTCCAAGGGCTCCTGGGTGCTGCCCACCCACGCCGCGGACACCGTGCCGCAGGACAGCTTTGTCATGGAGACCAAGCAGATGGAGGAAGGCGGCACCTCCAAGGTGCGCCGCGAGCACCCGGCCGGCTCCTTCGTGTTCCGTCAGTCCAGCCGCGACCGCGAGCGCTCCGCATCCTTCTACACCCCGCAGGTGCTCACCGAGTTCACCGTCGGCCAGGCCATCGAGGTGCTCCAGGAAGAAGGACGCATCGAAACATCCGATGACGTGCTCAGTCTGACCATCTGCGAGCCCGCCATGGGCTCCGGCGCCTTCGCCGTGGAAGCCGTGCGTCAGCTGGCGGAGCTGTACCTGAAGCTGCGCGAGGACGAGCTAGACACCCAGGTCGACCCCGAGACCCGCGCTGTTGAGCTGCAGCAGGTCAAGGCCCACATTGCTCTGCACCAGGTCTACGGCGTGGACCTCAACCCCACCGCCGTGGAGCTCGCCGAGATCTCCCTGTGGCTGGACACCATGACCAGCCAGCTCAAGGCCCCGTGGTTCGGCCTGCACCTGCGCCGCGGCAACTCGCTCATCGGCGCGCTGCGGTCCACCTACGCAGTCGCGCAGCTGAAGAAGCGCGAGTGGCTCAGCTCTGTGCCACGCCGAGAGCCGGTGCAGAACCTGGCCGAGGCTATCGATGCCGGCGAGACCAAGGACATAAACGCCGCTGGCCGCATCCACCAGTTCCTGCTCCCCTCCTCCACCTGGGGAGCTGCTGCGGACGCGAAGGACCTCAAGACCTTGGCCAAGGACGAGATCAACGCCATGAAGGCGTGGAGACGCTCCGTCACCGGCAAGGCACCCACTAAGGAGCAGACGAAGAAGCTGACCAACCTCGCCGCCCGCGTGGAGTCCCTGTGGGCCATCACGCTGTCGAAGATGCGCATCGCAGAAGAACAGATCCGCCGCGACATCGACCTCTGGGGCCGCGAGACCGAGCACACCGCCAAGAACGTGCGCCGCGAGCAGATCGAGCGGGAACTGCTTCACGACGCCGAAGGTGCCTACCTGCGTCTCCGCCTTGCCATGGACGCCTGGAACGCCCTGACCTTCTGGCCCCTTACCGCCACCGACGAGCTGCCTGACTTCGACGAGTGGATCGCTACGCTGACCGACATCTTGGGCACTGAGATCACCGCACGAGATGCTGCGCAGGGACAGCTTGGCCGCGCCGACAGATGGGATGAACTGGTTCAGCTCGAGCGCACCGAGATTGAGCTGTCTGGTGCACGCAAGATCGACATCGTCTTGGAGAGGCACCCGTGGCTGAACACGGTCCGCACGGTGGCCGCCGAGCAGGGCTTCTTCCACTGGGACCTGGATTTTGCCGCTGTTTTCGCTCGTGGTGGGTTCGACCTCCAGGTAGGCAACCCGCCGTGGGTGCGGCCCACCGTTGACTTGGACGCGCTCTATTCCGAATCGGATGCGTGGTTTTCCCTCGCGCACAAACCGACGCAGGCTGAAAAGAAATCGCGGCGGGAACAGTGGAACCACGATCAACCGACCCGTGAGATTGTATATCGCGGTTTAGCCGAGGCGTTAGCAACTTCAGCGGTTCTTGGTGACGTCACTCGTTATCCCCACCTAGCTGGCCAGCAGCCGGATCTCTACCGAGGATTCATGGAACGAACCTGGGGTAATTCATTCGATGAGGGCATTACCTCGCTAATACACCCAGAATCACACTTCACCGAGAAGAAGGCCGCTCCCCTGCGCCGAGGAGCGTACCTGCGGTTACGGAGGCATTGGCAGTTCATCAATGAGCTCCGGTTGTTCGACGTGCATAATCTGGTGACGTACGGAATCCACGTGTACGGTTCGATGCGGGACAAGCCCTCATTCCAACAAGCAACATCTGTTTATCACTCTTCGACCATTTCCGACTCTTTGACCCATGATGGCTCCGGTAATCTGCCTGGTCTAAAGGATGATAGTGGCAATTGGGATGTCCGCCCCCACCGCGACCGAATTCAAGTTGTCGATGAGAATGCACTCGGTGTGTGGCATTCGGTTCTGGAGGACACCGCCGTGCCACCTGTCGAGTCCCGCATGGTTTACACCGTTAACACTGAAGCTGCGGCCGTGCTCGAGAAACTTGCAGCTGCACCGCGTATTCGCGAGCTCAAACTGAATTTTTCCCCGGGCTGGCACGAATCTGCTGACAAGAAGGCGGGATATTTTGATACCGGCTGGGCGCATCCTACCTCGTGGAACGATGTCATTCTTCAGGGACCGCACCTCGGCGTCTCGACCCCAATGGTCAAGCAGCCGAACCCCAGTCTAAAGAGTAATAAGGATTGGTCTGAGATCGACCTCGAATCGATGACCGCTAGCTTCATTCCAGCGACCGCATACCAGCCGGATCGGACGAACCAGCCGAGATACGACGCTGATTACACCCGCTGGGTGTTGGATGGTGCTACCGTTTCGTCGCGAGACTTTTACCGTGTCGGGTGGCGGGTTATGGCAGCGACAACGGGGTACCGGACGACCTATCCCTCGCTAGTTCCTCCTGGGGCGACCCACGTAGATACCGTTGGTTCCGCAGCCAGCACGGAAGACGTTGCGGACACTGTTCTCGTGGGAGCGACGCTATCGAGTCTCGTCGTGGATTTTCTCGTTCGTGCTTCAGGTGTGAGTCATCTCCGACCAGCTGTTGTGGAAGGATTAGTCTTCGGACGAAAATTCTCGGGTTACATTCACTTGTTACGTAGTTACCTCCGCCTCAACTGCCTCACCGAGGCCTATGCCCCGTTGTGGGAGGAGGTTGTGGGGGAACCTTGGGGCGTCGATACGCCTTTACGTAAGGATGAGGAGCGGCGTGCTGCGCAGGTGGAGATTGATGCGATTGTGGCGTTGTCGTTGGGTGTGACGGCGGATGAGTTGTGCATGATTTACCGGACGCAGTTTCCGGTGATGCGGCGTTATGACCAGGAGGATCGGTTTGATGCGAATGGTCGGAAGGTGCCGAAGGAGATTGTGAAGGCGGATGCGAAGTTGAAGGACGGTGCGGAATTGTCGGTGGCGGATCGGACGTGGACGCATCCGCAGTCGGGTGTGGAGTACGTCTACGAGTATCCGTTTAGGCAGCTGGACCGGGAGGCGGATTTGCGGGAGGCGTATAAGAAGTTTGCGCGGATGGGAGACTAGACGCCGAATACCTTCCAACCAGATTCCAGTCGACAGGGCAGAGCGGGAATTTAGATACTTTCATTAAGTCCCAACTTCAGTGCGGGCAACTAAGGGGGATCGATTCTATGGTCCCAAATGCGAAGCATTCACCAATTCTCAAAAGGGTGAGTTAAGAACCCACGAGTTTGTCTGGATGTAGGACTAGTCTGACTAGGACGCGCCAAAACGGCCTACTAACGGATGGGGTGTGACAACTGTGATTGGGAGCGATTCCGACTGGGCAGGTAAACCAGTCCAAAACCCAGAGCAACCGACTCTTCAAACAATCCATTTGAAATCCGAAGAGCAGATTGGTCTTGAAGCAAATTCAATCCTCGCTTTGGTTGGCCCCAATAACTCGGGTAAGTCATATTTCATCAAGCAACTGCGCGCGATTCTCTATGGGAAATCAATTGCGTCCGCAAGTATCGACCGTGGTCTGATTAAATCAGTAGAGGTCCGCTGGCCGACGGGCGATTTGCGAAGTTATCTACGACAGGTCGCTGAAAGTAACTTCAAGGATGCCGGGACTCACTACGATCCTGAACTACCCTATTCAGTCTACGGAAGTTCCCCTTTGATAAATAAGGAAAACTTTTCGAGATGGGATAGCCCGTTTAACCGTTTTGGTGTGTTTATCGAGACGTTTGTTCGATTCGATGAGCCTTTGAGTCGAATAACTGAGTCTGACCGGAAATCGCTCGAGGACTACGGAAATGCGATCGTAAAGCTCCGGGATCAAAAGGATGCTTATGACGCGGTGCGAGAGGCCTTCAAATACATCTTCAATGAGGAAATCCACTTCCATTTTCACGAAGGGAAACTGACGTTTTTCCTTGGGCCTCGTCCGCAGGAAATGCCCTCGATCGCCGACGCTAATTCGGTAAATGTAATTGAGTTCCTTAAGAGTGCGAGAACAATCGATCAGCAAGGCCTCGGAATGCGGAATGTAGTTGGGCTATTGATGCGCCTCTACACGGACTCGCGGAGCGTAGTGCTGATAGATGAACCGGAGGCGTTTCTGCATCCACCACAAGCATATCGGCTGGGGCAGGTGCTTCAAAGAGTATGCCAGGAGGAAAAGCGGCAAATTGTTTGCGCAACTCACGACAGGAATCTACTAAGTGGGATGGCCCGAGAAGGCTCTAAACAGCTGGTTGTCCACAGACTTTCGTACAAGGGGGACGTGGTCAATCAATACTCGTCGACGAACGTGCAGCCTGATGCTTTCGAAGACATTAGAGCAAAAAGTCGGATCCGCTACACACCGATCCTTGAGTCCCTCTTCTCAGCGGTCGCTGTTCTGGTTGAAAATGAGAACGATGCGCTTTTCTTCGAGGAAGCATTCGATAATTATGAGTCTGGTTCCACCGTTCCCCAGGCTCATGCACTAAACGATTCGATAATCTTCATCCCCACAAATGGGAACGGTAACTTCGCCTCCATCGCAGATCTATTGCGACGGCTCCGGACTCCCACCCTCATCGTGGGCGATCTAGACCTGATATCTGAAAAGAAGCGCCTGTTGAATACGGTTTCGGTGATGGGGCGGCACAAGTATTCGGAGGTTGATTCCTTGGCAGCAGCGATTTGGGATCGTTTTCGGGAAGTCTACTCAGCCGAATTCGAAGGGATTTCGAAACAAAATAGCGAGGGCAAGCTCAAAAGCAGAATAGCCAAGGATATAAAGGCTGACCATAAGGATGAGGAAATCCGACGTCTCGTCGAGGAGCTGCTGAAGAGCTTGGCAAGTATTGGGATCTTACTTTTACCAGTTGGAGAGCTCGAGGGCTTTGATCGGTCCCTTTTCGATTCTGGCGATAAAAACCTTTGGGCCAGGAAGGCTATTGATAGCAAGGTATATGAGAATGAAGCTGTGCTTTCATTCTGTGCAGATGTGGCATCCGCAGCGTCTAGGGTGATAAACGTGGACGAAGATGCATCGTATAGGTGACCAAGTTGCTGACGAAGTGAATGATATCCGATCTGAACTACGATTCCGATTGTGTCTACCCTCATCCCCGTTCACGCATCGGAGCACGTCCTCGGGGGCGTCTCTGAGTATCTGGCCACTGCGTTTTCGCTTGCGAATCCGGAGACGTCTAACGCGCTGAAGGCGTTTTTGGAGGACACGGAGCGGGGCATGTTCCGCGGCCCGTATGTGCGTACGCGGTTGCCGTATGCGCGCGATCGGGTGGGACGGGATTCTGGATTGGATGCCGGAATGGTTCACCCCGTACCACCATCAGGCGGAGGCGTTCCGGCGTTTGCGCAGCCGGGATGATCAGGGTGCTCGTCGCCCAGAGCCGACGCTGGTGATCACGGGTACTGGCTCCGGTAAAACGGAGTCGTTCCTCTACCCGGTGCTGGACCACGCGGCGCGGGCTCGCGCTGAGGGGCAACGCGGCACCAAGGCGCTGCCAGGGCACGGGAGGCGGATATGCGGGAGGCGTATGCGTGGTTTGAGGGGATGGGTTAAACGCCCAGCAATGAGTGAAACACGAGCGCATCTGTCTCGTCGAGATCAGTGTTGTGTGCGAACATCTCGACCCGCGCTGTAGAACAAACATTCTACAGCGCG
Source organism: Corynebacterium afermentans subsp. afermentans (assembly GCF_030408355.1). Lineage (NCBI taxonomy): Bacteria > Bacillati > Actinomycetota > Actinomycetes > Mycobacteriales > Corynebacteriaceae > Corynebacterium > Corynebacterium afermentans. Next base: position 2,329,741 of record NZ_CP046606.1, on the reverse strand, counting down.
GGTCGCCGGTGGCGCGGCGTTAACTATTATTCGCGACTAGAACGACAACCCAGCGAGCTGAGGTGATTGACACGGCAATTGAAATTAAGACCACCAACAACAAGGAACTCTGGGAGAAGAAGCGAGACTATCTCACTGCTCTCCGCAGGTCTACACGCCAGCCCTCTGCGAGCATTGAAGAACTACGTACGCTCGCCCACTCGGGCATGCTAGATAAGTCCGAGCGGGCCTTGTACGACGATTTAAGCGTCGTATTGATGCTGTTGGGTGAGGGACAACTTGAATCTGCGTGACGAGGCTGAGCTGTTTCTCGATGCGGTGAGAAGCACGCTTATAGATGCTCTCCCACTCGCACCTGAAAGGGATATCGAAACAGGGGCGTGGCTTAACGCCGATACGAACATCGTTGTCGGTGAATTTGATGCCCCGGTTATCCACGGTGCCGGTCAGCTTGAAAGCGAAGTTGATAGCCAAGACTACAGCCAGCTATTCCTCGTCATCGTCCGCTACGAATTAACTTCCGATTCCACCGGCACGTTCCTCGCCGTGGAAAGAAGTAAATTCGAGCTGCGGGTAGCTACGTCCCCAGGCATTCGGTTTGAATACGAACGGGGATTTACCAGCGCTCCATGCGCCCACATTCATTACTCGGGAGTCACTGGATTGCTGAGCCCAGCCCTAATGCAGAACTTCCAGGAGAAGTCTGGAAACCCGAGGAAGAAAGGACGGCTGGAAGAACTGCACTTACCGGTGGGTGACAGACGGTTTCGCCCGTCGCTCGAAGAATTCCTCTACTTCGTTATCGCCGAGTGCGGGTTTCGGGGCAAACCGGGCTGGGAGCCGATCTTGCTGCGACGACGGCAAGAATGGTTGTTCAAGCAAACGGCTGCCGCAGCAAGGGACTACCCGGAAGCCGCGGCAAAGTCGCTGGAGGAGCTCGGATTCTCAGTCACGCCTCCGGCGGGGTTCTCTCCACGAGTGATTGACGCAAAATGGTAGGGAAAAACTTGGTCTGCAAAAAGCAAGTGGTGTCGGAGGTGGTTGTGGGGTACCACGCTAAAGCGCGTATCCGTCTCTTTTCGCAGATCGTCCTAATCGGTTACTCTCCCCCTCTAAGTTTGTAAGCTCACCATTGATGAATGCTCCGCAGAATACGTATCAAGCCCCCATGCCGGGGAGAGTCAGGATGTGCCTAGATGACGTCCGGCAAGAGTGGGTGGACAAATTTCCCGACCGGGCAGCACGGTTAGCATTGTGGGGAAAGTTTCAGAACTATCTCGCACACTTTGCAGATATCGAACAAAAAGCAATCGATTCTGGCTGGCTGGACGATGATGAGGAGATCATTAAGTACGTGTGGTTGGGCGGGAGTTTCATAAGTGACAAGATAGCGCCCCGCAACCTCGACGTGACCGTCTTCCTCAACGGCCCCGCATTGGAGAAGCTAAAAGGCAAGAAAGGTAGCGGGTGGGTACGCAACAAAGCTTTTGCGCGTGATTCATTGTCAAAGGATGCAAATTTTTCTGGAATATCTCCTATACGGGTTGATTACTATCCGGTAAAGTCTGTTTTCCACTTGAGTGAGCTCGGGAATGCCGAGCGCAATTACCTGTTGGAAAGAGGAGCATGGGATGAGTGGTGGCAGCGTCTGCGCGACAGCCACACTGATGCCCCTACTGAGTCATCGGCTGCTACACGGAGAGGATATGTCGAGGTGATCCTATGAATCCGGAAATTCGTAAACGGCTGATCTCGCACCTCGACGAATCCGATCCAAATTGGCTTAACGACACAGCTGCTTTGGCCCCTCTGGAAGATGAGGCCCTTACCAGGGAACAAACTTTTAAGATGCTTAGAGGGGCTTATGGGATAAATCCCTCTTTCGGGGAGAAGTTAAAAGTCCATCTCAGTGGCGATGCTGCGGAAGTTGCGGGCATTGATAAGGATCTTGAAAGCGTTCAGAAAGCGATAAGGGTTTTTTTCGCAGAGAAACCGTTCAAGGTCGATTTGAAGATGGTTCGCACGGAGCCTGGAAGTACCATCATGGTATTCGAGCCTTCGGCGCCTAACACTGAAAGCCACAACGTGCTAGAAGACGAGACCGTTAAGGTTCGTAGTACTCCCAACGCAGCTGCGATGGAGAATGCCTTCAAGCTCTTGAATGCGTTGGAAGGGCGCCGATCGCTTCGTGAATGGGCAGAGTCGATAAAAAGTCTAAAAAAGCTGAACCATGAGCTGAAGACCAAGGATTTAGTAGCTGACTTCGCTTGGTTTTCGTCCAGCGGTCGTACCTCTTTTAGTCGTGTCAGCGAACAAAGTTTTAGGTACCTAGAGGAACTCGAACAGAGGATTGAAAACGAGACTGAAAAGGAAACAGTCCAAGGATTTATAACTGAGCTAGCGCTGGATGAAAATAATTCATACCGGGTTACGCTGCGGAACGACCCTACTCCCAAAGGGAGGAAACAGATTGTTTCTGTTTCGATGCAAGATTTCAACGGTCTCGGCAAGTTCATCGGCGACCGGGTCTCTTGGATTGTCGTTCATGAACGCACCTTGGATAGTTTCGGTTACGTCAAGAAGGAATCATTAAAGTTTGACTCTGAAGGAACGACTCTGGGCACACTAACGCTCTTCTGAGAGCTAGACCGGAGTATCCTGACTAGGGTAAATATTCGTGTCTACCCTCATCCCCGTTCACGCATCGGAGCACGTCCTCGGGGGCGTCTCTGAGTATCTGGCCACTGCGTTTTCGCTTGCGAATCCGGAGACGTCTAACGCGCTGAAGGCGTTTTTGGAGGACACGGAGCGGGGCATGTTCCACGGGCCGTACGTGCGCACGCGGTTGCCGTACGCGCGGGCGATCGGGTGGGACGGGATTCTGGATTGGATGCCGGAATGGTTCACCCCGTACCACCATCAGGCGGAGGCGTTCCGGCGTTTGCGCAGCCGGGATGATCAGGGTGCTCGTCGCCCAGAGCCGACGCTGGTGATCACGGGTACTGGCTCCGGTAAAACGGAGTCGTTCCTCTACCCGGTGCTGGACCACGCGGCGCGGGCTCGCGCTGAGGGGCAACGCGGCACCAAGGCACTGTTGCTGTACCCCATGAACGCGCTGGCGAACGACCAGGCGGACCGCCTGGCTAAGCTGCTCACCAGCGAGCCGGCGTTGGCTGGGGTGACGGCGGGTATCTACACGGGTGAGTCGAAGGGCACCGTCCGCAAGGTCACGCGGGATTCGCTGATCACTGACCGTGACCAGATGCGCGCGGATCCGCCAGACATCTTGCTTACCAACTACAAGATGCTGGACCAGCTGTTGTTGCGTGAAGAGGATCGGGAGATCTGGAAGCGCTCCGCAACATCGTTGCAGTACCTGGTGCTGGATGAGTTCCACACGTACGACGGCGCCCAGGGCACGGACGTGGCACTGCTGCTTCGTCGGTTGGGGTTGATGCTTAAAGCACACCAGCAGGAGGGATTCCTCGGCGAGTACGCATCCAATCCGCTGGGTCGGGTCACGCCGGTGGCGACGTCGGCAACGCTTGGCGGCAAAGACGACACGCAGAAGGTACTGGACTTCGCGGGCACGATTTTCGGGGAGCAGTTCAGCGCGGACGCGCTGGTCGGCGAGCGCACGCTGACGTACGAGCAGTGGGTCGACGAGATCGCGGAGACTTTCGGGAGCCACTCCCCTACTCCGCTGCCGGACATCGACCAGATCAAGCAGATCAACAGCACGATTGCAAACGATGCCTCGGGCCGCGACTACGCGGACGTGGTGCTTGAGGTCTTCCGGACGCAGCTGTGGGACGCCGGCGAGACGCTGGAAGAGATCATCGCGGCGTACGCGGCGCACCCGCTGACCCGCGCGCTGCTGGAGGCGGCGAAGAACGCGGCACCGCTTATCCAGCGCGAAGGCGAGAAGGAAACGACGGTGCCGGCGGCGGTACTTGGCGAGATTGTGGTGCGCAGCCTCAAGGAGGGCCCAGCGCGCGAGTTTGTCACCCACCTGCTCACCGCGGTCGCGCACGTGCGGGCGCTGGCGGGCGAGAAGTACGGCTTCGGTGGCAAGCGCTTGCCGGGTGTGGAAACGCACCTGTGGCTGCGGGAGGTCTCCCGCATCGAGCGCACGGTGACGCCGACTGAGGACGGCGAGGTGTTTCGCTTCGCGGATGACGGCCAGCTCGGCGGGGACGACGCTGCGGTGTGGCTGCCAGCCATCTACTGCCGCGAGTGCGGGCGCGCCGGGTGGATGACGGCGTTGGAGCCCGGCACGGACGCGGTGGTGCTTGGTGGCGGGGAGATCCGCAAAGCGAGCGTGGATAAGCCTGAGCTCGTGCGCCCCCTCATCGATGCCACCAATGAATACCGCCGGGCGCTCAAAGACGGCAAGGAGATGAAGGAGTTCGGCGACGACGAGGGCAAGCGGGCCCTGATGTGGTTCCACACGCAGACCCGCACGCTGTCCGCGAGCGAGCCGGACGAGCGGGAGCGGGCGGAGGGCCTGTCGGTGCCCGTGATCACCTATGCCGGGCTCGACGCCGGCGAGTATGCCCGCGAGCAGGTGTGCCCGTCGTGCGGGGAGACGGACACTATCCGCTACATCGGTTCGCGTGTGGCCACGCTGCTGTCGGTGGGGCTGTCCAACCTGTTCGGCATGCCGCAGCTGGAGCAGGAGGCGAAGAAGACCCTCGTGTTCGCGGACTCCGTGCAGGACGCGGCGCACCGTGCGGGGTTTGTGCAGGCCAGGGCGCGCGCGTTTGGCATCCGCGCGTTGATGCGCAGCGTCGTCGCAAGCTCCGACAATGGAGTACAAGGTGAGGTCTCCGTGGCGCAGCTGCCACTGCGGATCCTCGAGCGCGCGGACGCCGCTGAGGACCCATTGCGCGCGCGGTTTGAGCTGCTGCCCCAGGAGATCGCGGAGACGCCCACGTTCCGCGCGTTCTGGGAGAAGGACGCTGACGATGCGTCCCGGCGCGCGGCCACCGCGGCGGTGCTGGAGCGCCTTGAGCTGGATGCGGCGCTCGAGTTCGGCCAGCAGGCGGACCTGCCGCGTTCCCTGGTGTCCACGGGTGCACTCACACCGCGGGTGGATGCGGATGACGCAGTGCTGCTCGAGGCGGCGGAAGAGGCGCTGCGCAGCATCGACAGCGGCCTGTTCGAGGTGGTGGACGCCGCCGACCCGCAAGTGCGGCTGCGCTGGATGCGCGGGCTGTTGGAGCAGGTGCGCGCACGCGGCGGCGTGTACACGCCAATGTTCAAGTCCTACCTGCAGGACGACGGCAACACGTGGCGCCTGCATAACCGCTACGCCAAGGCGCGCGGCATGCGCCGGTTTGCCAAGGGCGGCGCGCCGGAGTTCCCGCGCTCCGGGCCGGCGGTAGATGACAAAGACCGCGGCGTGACCCCGCTGGGCAGCCCGCGCGGGCGCTACGCGCGGTGGACCTCCAAGGTGCTGGGGATCGGCACCCACGACGCGGCGACGGTGCTCACCAACGTGTTCCGCGAGCTCGCCCGGCGCGAGGTGCTCATGGCCGTGTCCACGGACACCGGCGGCACGATGTACGCCATTGCCTCGCAACAGGTGGTGGTGGCTGGTGAAGGTGAACCGGCGATGTTGCAGTGTGGGGTGTGTCATGCACCGTTGGGCGTCGATAGGCAACTGCGCTCGCTGCTCGCGGGCCTGCCGTGCCCCACGCCCGGCTGCCCCGGCGAGCTCGAAGACGAGCCGATCGAGGCGAACTACTACTCGCAGCTGTACACCTCCACCAACCCGCGCGCGGTGGTGGCGCGCGAGCACACCGGGTTGATCCCGAAGGAGGAACGCCTTGCGCTCGAGCGGGCGTTCCGCGGCGGCGCTGAGGCTCCGAACGCGCCGAACGTTCTGGTGGCAACGCCGACGTTGGAGATGGGCATCGACATCGGCGACCTGTCCACGGTCATGCTCGCCTCGCTGCCCACCACCGTGTCCTCGTACGTGCAGCGTGTGGGTCGCGCCGGGCGCCTCACCGGCAACTCGCTCGTGCTCGCATTCGTGCAGGGACGCGGGAGCATGCTGCCGAAGCTGAACCAGCCGCTGTCTGTGATCGCGGGCACCGTGGTGCCGCCGGCGGCGTTCCTCTCCGCCACCGAGATCCTGCGCCGGCAGACCACGGCGTACTTGGTGGACACATTGTCGTTCCGCAACAGCGGGCTGGATGTGAAGTATTCGCGCGACGTATTCAGCACCCGCAAGGTCTCGCTGGTAGAGGCGCTCGGCGAGGACATCGCGGCCGGCGTGGAGGACCGCGTGGACGCGTTTTTGGCCACGGTGGCAGGGTCCGTGGACGCGACCACCGTGGACGGGGTGCGCGCATGGGCGTGCGGGCAGGGACCCGACTCGCTCACGGGCGAGATGGAGCGCACCCGCAGACTCTGGGACGGCGAAGTCAAGGCGTTCACCACGCGGCTGAGCACCCTCCAAGACCAGCTAAGTGCCCTGGATGCCAAGGTGGACCCGAACGCGGGCACCGAAAACGCCGACGCGGAGCTGGAGCGCGACAAGCGCAGCACGAAGGCGGCGTACCACCGCACTGCCAAGGACCTCAACGACATCCTGCTCGGCGAACACTGGATCAGCTCCATGGAGCGCTACGGGCTGCTGCCCAACTTCACGTTATTGGATGATGCGGTGGAGCTGTCCGTGGTGGTCTCCCAGCTCAACCCGACCACCATGCAGATCGACCCGGACTCCTTCGAACTCTCCCGCGGTGTGTCCTCCGCGCTTCACGAGCTCGCGCCGGGCAACACCTTCTACGCCCGCGGCATCGCCGCCACCGTGGACGCGGTCGAGGTCGGCTTCAACGGCGCGGACATCGAGCGGTGGCGCCTGTGCCCCGAGTGCTCCTACGCCGAGCCCGTGCGCAAAGGGGCCACAGCCGGGGCGTGCCCCTCCTGCAGTGCGGACACCTTCGCCGACAACGGCCAGGTGCTGGATACGGTGCGCATGCGCCGCGTGTCAGCGGAGGTGGATCGGGGCAATGCGCTTATCGACGACTCACGCGACGACCGCCGCGAACTGAACTACCACACCGCCCTGAGCTTCTCCGTGCCGGAAGGCGGTCACGGTGGTAAATGGTTCCTCTCCCAAGGCTTCGGCGCGGAGTACCTGCGGTACGTGAACTTGAGCTGGTTCAACCTGGGCCGCGGGCCCGCAATGAAGCGCATCTTCGCCAACACTGAGATCGATGCGCCCATGTTCACCGTCTGCAACTACTGCGGGCACCTGGACTCGCAGAAGGGCACGAACTCCAAGTGGGACCACCGCCCCTGGTGCCCGAAGCGCAACGCCCGCGAGGAGGAGTCCGTCACCGTCGCGCTGTCTCGCACTTTGCAGACCCAGGGCGTGCTGCTGCACGTGCCGGTGATGCTCACTGCGGGCGACAAGGCGACCATCCCGTCGTTGACTGCCGCGATCAAGCTCGGCTTCAAGGAGGTGCTCGGCGGCGATCCGGACCACCTGGGTGTGGTTACCGTCCGCGTGCCGGATGACCGCGGCGGCACCGTCGAGGCGCTGCTCATGCACGACAACGTCCCCGGCGGCACCGGTTACCTCTCCCAGTTCGCCTCGCCCGAAGACGTTCGCCGGCTGTTGGAAAAGGCGTTTACGAAGGTCGCGGAGTGCACCTGCCAGGATGACGAGCGCCTCGCCTGCCCCGAGTGCCTGTTGCCGTACACCCGCTGGCAGCAGATCGACGTTACCTCCCGCGCCGCCGCAGAACGCGCGCTGCGTGCGATCCTGACTAACCAGGACCACCCCTCGGCAGAGACCGATCCCCTAAAGGTGACGTGGGAGCCGCAGACGGAGGCGCCGCAGCTGGATCAGTCCTCCAACCTGGAGGTGCGCTTCCGCGAGATGCTGCGCGAGACCCTGGAGGCGCGCCACGCCACCGTCAAGGACATCGCCAACGCCGGCGGTGTGGAGTGGCACATCACGTTCTCGTCCGGTGAGGAGTGGTCCATGCGCGAACAGCACGACTACGGCTACACCCGCCCGGACTTCCTCTTCCAGCACCGCCGTAACCCGCTTGTGCGGCCGGTGGCCGTGTACACCGACGGCGCCGCGTTCCACTTCAGCCCGCAGCACTACCGCTTCCCCTCGGACATCCAAAAGCGCAACAGCCTGCACCACACCGATAAGCAGATCCTGCCGTGGAACGTCACTGATGCCGGCCTGGACTGGTTCGCGCAAGAGGTGAAGGTCGGTGCCGCAGCACCGACGTGGGTGAGCGAGGAGGCCGAGGAACGCGCGCGTGACATGGAGGGCATCGGCAACAACGAGATTGCTTTCCTCAAGGCCTCCCCCATCACCCAGCTGCTGACCTACTTGGCCGAGCCGAACAGGGCCTCGTACGCGCTCATGGACGAGGCGTTGCTGCGGATGCTGAGCGGGTCGCTTCGCCCCTCACGCATCCCGGGTGGTGGGCGCCTGACCTTCCGCAGCGAGGTCCATTTCGACGGAACCCTGGCGGATGGTGCAGTGGCCCTGCGCCGCCTGCACGTCGACGCCACCGAACCCGGCTCCATCACCACCGACAACTGGCGCGACTTCCTGCGCTTCGCCAACATCATGTGGCTGGCCAACAACGCCGTCACTGTTGCGGTCGGTGATGGGGAGATGGTTGGGCAACCGGAGGTCGTCGATAAGCAAAGTGCCGTCGAGACCGCGGTGAGTGGGTTGTGGGCCGAGGCGATCGAGGAGTTCGAGGACGAAGCCGACGTGGCCGCCGCGCTGCGCACCCTCGTGGACGCGGGTGCGGCGCCGACCGAGGAGATCGGCGAGGAAATCGGCTCCATCCCCACCGCCGTGTCCTGGACCGAGCTGCGCATTGCGCTGTTGATTGAGCAGGACGCCTCCTACGCGGGTGCCGAAGCCAAGCTTCGCGAGCAAGGTTGGACGCTGCTGTACCCCGATACACTCTCGCCAGAGACGATCCCGGCGGCGCTGCTGGGTAAGGAGTAAAACACCATGGTGACGTTTAGCCTGTACAGCGGGTTGGACATCGACGGCGCGCTGATGAAGCCGACGATGAACTTCCTGCAGAAGCTCTCGGTGGACCCGACGAACCCGTCGCTGAAGATCAAGACGCTCACGAACGCCGTGGACAAGCGCGTGCGTACCGGCCGCGTCAACGACCAGTTCCGCGCCGTGCTCTTTGAGATCAAAGACAAGGACACGCACCACTTCGTGCTTGTGGACGTGGACTCGCACGACGAAGGCAACCTCAAGGCTGAGCGGCTGGACCCGGCGCGGCTGCGCCTGGACGTGAACCCGATCAACGGTATTACGACGCTGATCAAGGAAGATGCGGTTGAGAGCGTTCAGCCTGTCGAGGACTCGCAGGCGAAGGCGGAAGCTGCAGCCCAGGCCGCGCGTGAACTGGCGGCGCAGCAGGGGGTTGTTGCGGAGCTCGCGGATAAGCCATCGCCCGCGCCCCGTGAGGCGCTGGAAGGGCTCACGCCTTCGATGCTGTGGGACGAGCTGGGCATTGATCCCGCGCTGACTGAGCAGGTGCTCGCACTCGAGTCCGAGGACGGGCTGGACGCGCTGCTTGCCTCCCGGCCGAAGTGGGAGCACGAAGCGGTGCTCGCTCTGGTGGCGGGGTACTCGGTGGAGGAAACGCGCGAGTCGCTGGGGCTGCGCAAGGTTTCGGCTGCGGAGGCTGCCGAGTCCGAGGATGCGCGCCTGCTGGCGGGCCTGCGTCAGGCGGCTGCGGAGCTGGAGTTCGCGTACGTGGACGACGTGGAGACCGAGTCCCTGCGCAGCGTGATCGAGTCCGGCAATTTCGACCAATGGCGCGTGTACATCCACCCGGAGCAGCGCCGTATGGCGGAGAACTCCTACTCCGGGTCCGCGCGCGTGTTCGGCGGCGCTGGTACCGGCAAGACGGTGGTGGCGGTGCACCGCGCGAACAACCTGGCCGCGGGGCATATTGCGGGGGCCGGCCCGCGCGTACTGCTGACCACGTTTACCAAGGGTCTGGCGCAAGGGTTGAAGTCCCAGCTCAACGCGTTGAGTCCCTCCTACCCGGAGGCCGGCGAGCCTGGTGAGGACGGCGTGTGGGTGGACAACATCGATGCCGTGGTGCGCAAGGTGGTCTCCCTCGGCTCTGTGGAGGAGACGGAAGAGGCCACCCGGCGCGTGCTCGGCGTCACCGCCCCGCGCGTGCGCCCGTACACCGACATGGCAGCGCGCCAGGTGTGGGAGGGCGCGGTGGAGTCCGCCCCGGAGGAGCTGCCGCGCGAGATTGCTAATGAGGCGTTCCTGCAGGCCGAGTACGAGACCGTGGTGCTGGCCAACGGGATTGTGTCTTTGGCGGAGTACCTGAAGGTCGCCCGCACCGGCCGCGGCACGCCCCTGAACCGCAAGCAGCGCAAGCAGGTGTGGGCCGTGCTGGAGTCGCTGATGCAGACCCAAGCCATCGATGGCCAGCTGTTCTGGCCCACCATGTCCGCCGTGGGTGCAGAGATTTTGAACGTGCGCTACGAGCGCGGCGGCGGGTCGCTGTTCGACCACGTGGTGGTCGACGAGGCCCAAGACTTCAACGCCGGGCACTGGCGCTTCCTGCGCGCGTGCGTGGCGCATGGGCCTAACGACGTGTTCTTGGCCGAGGACTCCCACCAGCGCATCTACGGCCATCCGCTGACCCTGTCGCACTTCGGCATCTCCACCCGCGGGCGAGCATCCCAGCGCCTGACGCTGAACTACCGCACCACCAAGGAGAACCTGGATTATGCGCTGCGCATCTTGGTTGGCGGCGACATGGAGTTCCTGGACGCGGAGGGTGATAAGGATTCCGTTGGGAAGTACCGCTCCGCGAGGTCCGGCCCAGCGCCGATGATCGTGACCGCGGCGTCCGAGGACGAAGAATTTGCCGTAGCCGCTGGCTTGATCAACGTGTGGCTGGAGGAAGCCGAGCGTGCGGCCGAGGAGGGCACGCACAAGGAGGTCCGCGTCGGCGTGATGTGCCGCACCCGCGGGCAGCTCTCCCGCGTGGTGGCCGGACTTGCAGACCACGGCATCGACGCCGTGCAGACCAAAAATGCGGAACTGGCCTCCCACGAGCAGGTCAGTGTGATGACCATGCACGGCGCCAAGGGCATGGAGTTCACCCACGTGATCCTCATGGGCGTGGGCAAGGAGATCATGCCGCTGCGCTTCCGCCTAAAGAACCTGTCAGAGGAGGACGCCCGCGCCGCCCTCCAACGCGAGCGCTCACTGCTGTACGTGGCGGCCTCCCGCGCCCGCGACGCACTGGTGGTGACTACCGTCGGCGAGCGGTCGGAGCTGCTGCCGGAGGGTTAGAGCGTTTCGGGCTGCGCTGCCTGGTGGTCTGCCTCGTCGCCTTCGCGGTCCTCCCAATCCGCCAGCGTGGTGGTTGGCTCCTCTTGGAGGTGCCAAAGCCTTCGCCCATTCGCAGCACCGCCGACGAGAAACGATGCAGCAGCCGATGGGCTTGTGAATTCGAGATCTGAGAGCAACGTGCCGTTTTGAATCTGGTCCGCATAGCGGTCCCGGGTTGCGTGGACACCTCGCGCGGCGCTGGGCAGAAGCTCTTTCCGGAGCGTCGAACCTGCCAGCACTAAAAAGCCGTCTGCGGTGCGTTGGCCCAGGCCCTGTACTCCATGCCGTGGAACGGTAAGTTCAAACGTCGGTTCTTCCTCTTTTGCTTGTTGATTCAGGGTTGTGCCTGAGGAGTGCACAGCCGACGACTTCCCCGCGGTCGCCTTCGGTTGAAACGCGGAGATACCCAATGCGCTGATGATCAGGTTGGTGTTCTCGATGAACTCGTCGAGCTCTGCCTGCGTCTCCTCGCTGACACTGCCGGCGGACGGGGTGTTGCCGTTCGCTATCTCATATCGGTCTGCTCTGATAGCGCGCTGGTGGAACGCGTTTTCCAGGAAGGTGATCTCGGTGGCACCCCAGGAGTCATCCACAACAACTACGTAGATGATGCGGTTGAAGAAGTCCTTGTCTTCACTGCGCGCGTGCTCGGCGGCGCGGGCGAACGCTACCCCGTTCTGCCGTGGTGCGGTCTGCCCAATGTAGATCCGTGGCTTATCCGTCTCCGGGTTTGTGCCCACCAGAAAGTACACCGCCGGGTGGTTGAGCTCAGGGCGGCGGCGCAACTCTTCCGAATTGAGCTCGGTTCGCGGAATCGAATACACCCGCCCGACCCAATTTCGAATTGAAGCCTTGATCGGCCCGGCGGCGGTGCCGTCCATCATGAAAAGCTGCAGCGTCTTCGGGGAACCCATGTGGTTGAGCGTAATCCGAAACCCAAACCGACTCAGCTTGAGGTGACGGAGGTTACCGATGCGTCGGCCCTTGCGGACTCCGCATTGCGCCGTGTGGGGCCTGCCGAGATTCGACAGTTGCGCAGCGCCATCAGTTAAGCCGGGGTCGGCAATGCCGAGGAAAACTGTGGCGCGGGAGATAGAGTGTTCCTATGAAAAAGTTTCCTCTCCTTGCTGCAACAGCAGCACTGCTCATCACAACACTGTCCGTGCCTGCTGCTAACGCCGAGCTGACCCCAACTGAGCGGGACCAGTTCCGCACCGATCCCGTCGGGGCGATTGCTTGGCAAGCTATTAAGGGCTCTTCGGAATACGTGCGCGCCGATGGCAACACCATGATGGCCGCGTCCTTCTTCTCCATGACTTCGCCCGGGGAGAGTATCGGCCTGCCAGCCCTGGAGAACTGCGCCGAGCGCGTCGGCTCCTCTTCGCCGGCAGGCGGTGTGCGCTACGTGGCGGCAGCCCTGTGCGCAACCTTCGACCCGAATGCCCGCAGTCAGGTGCAGCGCGGTGACTTTGGCTACGCGCCGCTGGGCTAAGCCGGTGCGTAGATAGGCAGATCGCTGCGTGTATGCGGCCGAGACCACCCTGCCAGCTTGCCCTCGGCGGAACGAACGTGCCGATCTGAAAATGAGGGCGCGTGCCTCCAAGTCGGAGCGAACACACCGAAATGCGCTGTTTTGCGCTAACCTCACGGCCTATAGGAACAGATTCGGTGCGAACGTTCCGTAACAGCATACGGTCAGCGAGGAGACGAGACACGTGGACATAGAGGCACTCGGCAGCTTTGTGCGCGCCCAGCGTAAGGAGCGGAGGCTGACCCAACTGGAGGTCGCCGAGCTTGCCGACGTGTCGGACCGGTTCCTTCGGGAGCTGGAGCACGGTAAGCCGACGGCCGAGATTGGCAAGGTGATCGACGTTCTTGCCGTGCTCGGGTACGACCTTGAACCCGTCGTGCATAGAGCTGATGAGCTGGGGCGATTTTGAGCGTCGCCCCTTGCGGACTCCACATTGCGGACAAGTGGGTACGCACCAACTGTTTGAGTCCGCCAAGTTTTGAAACTGCCGGACATGGAGCTATTGCCTGAAGCGTTGACGCTCAATAGGCTCTTCGGCATGAGCACCTCCATCAATCTCTCCTCGAACATTCTCGAGGCAGCCAAGGTGGCGGCTGTAAAGAGCGACCTTCGTCAGGTGCTGGGGCGGGCTGGGGAATCGGCGGGGTCAAATGCTGCAGATGAGCTACCAGCGTACGACTGCGGTGGGCCGCCATTGGTCGATCTCGATGACAAGGGCGCAGACTGGCTCTAACAACTCCGCATTGCGGACAATTGGGTGCGCACCAACTGTTTGCGGTTGGCAACCTTTGGTGCGTCGATAGGCGGATGTCCACTGAAATGAGCACGTGAGGGGCTGTGCTCGCGCGGGGTGCGACGTAGGCTGCCGGGCATGGGGATGAAAACTTGGAAAATTGGGGCTAAGGCGGCGGGAACGCACGTTGGGGGCCGGGTAATTGTTGCGAACCGTTTCGGTGAGATTGACGCTTCTGGGCGGGAGCTTGGGCAAGCGGTGGTCAAGTCCCGTGTAGTGGTGTAGCCGTTTGTGCTTTCGGCTCGGTATGAAGTTGGGGGGTTGTTAGGCGGTTAGCTGGTGGTGGTCACCATGATCATCTCCTGTGTGGGGGTTGGGTTGGTGCATGAGGTGTTTGGTGTGCTCGAGTGCAGATAGTGACATGTAGCGTTTTTGTTGGATCCAATCGTCGTGTTGCTCGGCAAGGACGGCGCCGACAAGCCGGATGATCGATTCGCGGTTCGGGAAGATACCCACGACGTCGGTGCGCCGGCGGATCTCCCGGTTTAACCGCTCGGTGGGGTTGTTTGACCACACCTTCGTCCAGACCGGTTTCGGCGCTGCGGTAAACGCCAGCACCTCATCGAGTGATTCCTCCAGATACGCCGCAACCTGGGGGAACTTCGGCTCCAACAGGTCAACGACTTCGCGGGCTTGTCCCCAGGTGGATTGGGCGTCGGGTTGCTGGAAGATCGTCTGGAACATCGCCGAGACCATCGGCCACTGGGTTTTCGGCACCTTTTCGTAAAGGTTTTTCGCGAAATGGGTGCGACACCGCTGCCAGGACGCGTCAGGCAGCACTTCAGATATCGCGTGCTGGATGCCCTCATGAGCATCACTGGTGATAAGGAAGACACCGCGAAGCCCGCGGGCTTTTAAGTCTTGGAAGAAGCCTTTCCACGACGCGTTGGATTCCGCAGTGGCAACGTGCATGCCGAGCATTTCGCGGTACCCGTCGGCGTTGACACCGGTGGCAAGCAGCACGGAGCATTTGACCACCCGGCCGCCTTCGCGCACTTTGATCGTCAACGCGTCGCACGACAGGTAGGAGTACCCGCCGGGATCCAGTGGGCGGTTTCTGAAGTCTGCGACCATCTCGTCGAGTTCTTCCGACATGCGCGAGACTTGCGATTTCGACAGGTGAGAAATCCCAAGGGTTGCCACCAGATCGTTCATTCGGCGGGTGGAGACCCCTTTGAGGTAGCAGGTGGCAATCACAGTCGATAGTGCCCGTTCGGCTCGTGAGCGGCGCTCTAGCAGCCAGTCCGGGAAGAACGCGCCGTGGCGCAGCTTCGGCACCGCGACATCGATGGTGCCGACTCGGGTGTCGAGGTCGCGGTGGCGGTACCCGTTGCGGTGGTTGACCCGCTCGGTGGAAGCAACGCCGTATTCGGCGCCGCAGACGGTGTCGGCCTGGGCGGAGAGGATCTGGTTGATAAACCCTTGCAGCATCTGGCGCATCAGATCCGGGGAGGCTTGAGCGAGCAGATCATCCAGATAGGTTGTCGGGTCGATAGAATGCGGTGCAGCGGTCATCGTCATGTGCCTTTCGGTGAGATGTGGTAGTTGAGTCGAAAGGTTACTGACGATGGCCGCCCCTGTATTTCCCAGGGCCCACCATCAGCAAGCGTTACACCACACTAAGGGACGCAACCCAAGCGGTTGTTGCCGGACTAAATCGGGCGGCCAGAAAGTGTCGGACGGTCAGTATGAAGCAGCCGGAAGCAGGTGAGGTGGCTGAGCACCTCGCAGGCATTGCCTTGATGGCTGGCTTGCCGCTGCTGCTGATGCGGCAAGCAACAACCGTAGAATCAGCGGGTTCGGCAGCCAGGTTGATGGTGGAGATCAGCGGGGAGGCGCTCACACAGGAACCGCGGTTTGCAGGCGTATACGGGCTAGCGATCTCCGCCCGGGAATGCGCCGCCGCCGGCCGTCTGGACATGATGGGGCCGTTTTGCGATACCATCTCCAGCGTGTTGCCGCAACCTCTCTCCAGCGCGGGCGAGGCGGATCGCGCGATGCGGGTGGAAATCCGGGAGGTTGACTTCCCGGAACCTAGCGCTGAATTGGCTGGCGACGGCCTGGCGGAGATGGGCCTGAACTACAAATGCAGCGAGGTAGATGGCGGCGAAATCGGTAAAGACTCCGGCTCAGCGTACTTCCCGCTGCCGCTGTTTGCGCCGGGGACGGCGGAACCGCGCGTGGTTATGGAGATGTGGGTCGATGGCCTGCAGGTGATCGTGGACCTCGAGGCGAAGCTCGCTGGGTACGGTGCTCTTCGGGACATGGTGTATGCCGTGGAGGAGGTTGTGCAGGCGCACCGGCTGGGGCGGGCGCGGGTGCGGCCGGCGTGATGGGGGTCTGTGCCGGGGACCGCTTTAGCCGTCGATAAGTTTGGTGTCCGTGAGCAACCGCCAAGGATAACGGCATAAGTTTGGTAGACGCCCTCGTATGCACTGGCCGAAATGCTCTGGACAGGCTGGAAGACGACGGACTCGTCACCTCCGCGCAGTTGGATAAACCCCATCGTGGGTAGCGCTACCCTGACGTTCTCGCGTTGCTCGACGAGTTCGCCGAGGCCTCCGGCCGGGACGGTAGCGTGGCGGGCGGAGGAGCCATATTTCCTCGGCTCGATCGTGTTGGTCAAAGCCCTCAAAGAGAACGTAAGCCCTCAAAAAGGATAATCACACCCAGCAGAAGGAAGACCACACCGCTGACAATATCCACCCAGGCGGAGTTCTTAGCCATCCACTTCGCAACCGCGCGGGTAGCCAAAGCCACACCCACAAAGAGCACAAGGCTTTCCAGAATCAATACGGCACCCACCATGAGATTGGCACCGATGCCCATGCCGGGATCGATGAAATTGGCAAAGATGGCGCCGAAGAAAATGACCACCTTGGGGTTCGAAAGATCGCAGATAAATCCCATGCGAAAAGCGGTGGATGCCTTGATGATGCCGTCCGGTGTAAACCCGCGCGGCTGCGGGGCGCGGGTATCGGTACCCACTACAGTTGCGGGCGCGCGGCGCTCCTTGATGCCACCGGTAATTGCGGTATAGGCCATCCACAGCAGGTAACTGCCACCGACAACCTGCAGTGCTACGAGGATGCCAGGGTGCGCAGAAATCAATGCGGACAGCCCCGCTAAGGAGGCCACGGTCCAGATGGTAAGGCCGGTGGTACTACCCAGCGCCGCCCATACGGCTGCGCGCGTAGAGCGCGCACCTAAGCGAATGATTTGCATTACGTCTGGACCCGGTGACGCCATCGCCGCGAACCACACGCCCATAAGGGTCACTAGGGCGCTAAAAGCCACCTAACACCTCCCTGCTAATGGATTTGCGCATGACACTATAACGGCGCTCTCACCTGCAGCGAAACAGATACGTTCTGTGATTTAGAAATCCGCCACCTGCCCGAGGGCTTTGCGGACTCCGCATTGCGGACAACTGGGTGCGCACCAACTGTTGGGCGTTGGAAACCTTTGGTGCGTCGATAGGCAAATGTCCACTGAAATGAGCACTCGAGGGGCTGTGCTTGAGCAGGCTGCCCCGTAGGCTGCGCGGCATGGGGATGAAAACTTGGAAAATTGGGGCCAAGGCGGCGGGAACGCACGTTGGGGGCCGGGTAATAGTTGAGAATCCGGGGCGCGAGCTGAACGCGACTGCGCGGGCGCTCGGGCAGGAAATTGTGGATGCCGTGAACCGCACGGCGAGGCAGTGGCGGACGGTGGACGATAGTCAGCCGGTCACCGGGGAGCGCGCTGAGGAGCTGGTCAGCTACACCGTGATGGCTGGCGTCCCGTTGATGATGCTGCGCGACGCGAGGACTGCGAACAGGGCGGCGCGTGCAGCGGGGATGCTCGCGGAGATATGTAGGGAAGCGATGGCTCTTGAGCCGAGGTTCGCTGCTATCTACTCGCTTGCTGTCACGGCACGTGAGCAGGCTGAACAGGGGATCATGGAATTCATGCCGGTGCTGTGCACCAGCATCTCGTGGGCTCTGCCCCAGCCGGTGCGTCTTGGCGCAGTAGCCCATGCAATGCGGGTCGAAATCAGTGAAGTGACGCTTCCGACACTTGGAGGCCCGAAGCGCGCAGGTCTTGCGGGCATGCGCATGGATTTCGAGTGCGAAGAAGTTCGCGGCGTCGAGATCGTGCCCGAGCCCAGCACCATCTACTTTCCGCTGCCGCTGTTCGGACCCAACAAGGCGGAGCCGGACGTGGTGCTGGAGATGTGGGTCGGCAGCGTGCAAGTGACGGTGGATCTGTCCACGAAGCGTTCCGGGTTCGGCGCGCTGCGGGAGATCGTGTACGCGGTGGAGAAGGTTATGCAGGCGCACCGGCTAGAGCGGGCGCGCGTGCGGCTGGCGTAGGGGTGGCTGAATAAGCAATATCGCCTTGTTATTCGATTTGAAACTAGCGAAGATGGACGCATCGCAGTTGTTATTGAAATGGTCGACTACCACTGACGGAGGTGAACAGTGGCTACTCAACCCTTGGCAGAAGCGTTCCCAGTAGGAGATTTCCTCGCGGAGGAACTGGAAGAACGTGGTTGGAGCGAAGCAGATTTCGCCGCGATCATGGGACGGCCGACGCGCTTCGTTGAAGAGCTCATCTCGGGCGAGCGGGAGCTTACGCGGGAATCCGCCGAGCTGGTCGGGGCAGCGCTTGGTACCTCGGCAGAGCTGTGGCTCAATCTCCAGGACACGTACCGGGCGTGGGAGCACTTTAGCCGTCGATAAGTTTGGTGTGCCCTGGGGCTGAGTCGCTACTGCCAGGGCAGCTCGATGCCGAGGCGCGGCGCCAACGCCACCACGCCGATGCCCACGACCGCCAGCGCAGCCAGCACACCCAGCACGACAGCTGCGGTGTTGGTTTCGGTGGTGGTGTACTGCGCCAGAGTCGGGCGCTGCGCGTTGACCTGCGCCAGCTCTGCTTCGGCTTCGGCGACGTAGTCTTCGGCCTCGTCGAGGGTCATCTGCTCGGCGGCGGAAAGCTCGTACGCGTCCTCGACACCCTGCTCCGCACCGGCCAGGCGCTCCCGAGCGGACTCCACCGCCGCCGCCAGCGCGTCCTGGTCCGCGGCCTGCGCCCACGCGAACTCCGCCTCAGCCGCGGTCAGCGCTGCCTCCGCGTTTCGCACGGCGGCGTTCGCAGCGTCGCGCTGCACCTTCGCTGCTTTGGCGTCGCGTTCGGCCTGTTGGAGTGAGGCGGATGCGTCGCTAAAAAGCGGCTGCCACTTTGCGGTCGCTTTGTCGAATCCTTGCTGGTCGACGGTGCTGGTCGAACTCCCTGACGACTGCGCCTCAGCGACGGGGACTTGAACAGTGCCGACGGCGAGCGCGCAGGCGAGCGTGGCAGTTGCGATGCGGGAACGGGACATGGTGGTGCGATCCTTCGGGACACAGGCCAAACGGTGACGAGTTAAAAATCTAGATCACCAAAACCTGGCAAACAATTGGACGTCCGGTGGTGGTGCCGCAGATCCTCCCGATCAGACGGTAGACCGCACAGATGGTGAATGAGGGATGGTGAATCCGCGAAAATTTTCGGACTTTCACCATTAGCCTTTCACCATCTGCGCGAATGGCGGCGCTGCTGGCGTGAACTGCGAGGTGGTCAACCGGAGGCCCGTCGATAGGCGAATGCAAAACACCGCTCCCTACAGCAACACGCGTAACCTAAACCAGCATGACTAACGCCGAGCTGCCGGAGCAGCACAGCGACGAGCACCTTGAGCTCTCGCGCCAAGAGTTCGACCGGGAGAACCTCTCGGATGCCGACATCGAGCAGATCAAGGAGCAGCGCGAGGGTGACAAACCGGACACCATCTTCGTGCTAGTGGTGGGCCTGGTGATCATGGGCGTGGCGGTGCGCAACATCGTTGCGGGGTAAGGGTTTTCGCGCCCAAAAAGATATAGAAAGATATCGGAACAATTCGCTGACCAGGGGAAATAGCGAATTCCGGCCCGCATTCGCCCCGCTATATCTTTCCTATATCTTTCGGAGCCGAAAAATGGGTCCAAAAAGAATTCCCTGGGGAAACATGGGTAAGGGCGACGCGTGGGCGTCGATAAGCTTAAGTTTCACCTGAATTTTACCTCAGCGAAACCTGAGGGTGCTACGTTTCCAACTGCCTACCGCCCCTCTAGAAACGAAGGACTGCCATGCGCAAGCACATCGCCGCGATTACTGCTCTCGCCCTGCTCACCCCAGTTCCCGTCGCCAACGCGGAGGATCTCGCCTCCCGCTTCACCCTCGGCGTCATGCCGGACACCCAGTTCTACGCTCGTTACGGCACCGAGGCCGCCGGCGACATCTTCGGCGACCGCTACGGCACCAACCCATTTGATGTGCAGACCGAGTTCCTGGCTGAAAACCACAAGAAGCTGGGCACGCAGTTTGTCACCCACCTGGGCGACGTGGTGGACCAGCCGGAAGACCGCGCCAGCTGGGACATCGCGGACCGCGCGATGAAAACGCTCGAGGATGCCGGGGTGAACTACTCCGTGCTACCGGGCAACCACGACCTGACCATGTTCGACGGGAAATCCGCGTTCACCGAGTACTTCCCGGAGGAGCGCGCGAAGAAGAACTCCACCTACATGGGCCGCACCGCCTCCACGGAGATCCACGCGGGCGGCGACGGCTACGCCTTCCCGGGCCAGAGCGTCGACTCGGAGTACCACATCTTCGAAGCCGAGGGGCAGAAGTACCTGGTGCTCGCGCTCGGTTTCCGCGCCAACGACGAAACGCTGGAGTGGGCGCAGCAGGTCATCGATAAGCACCCGGAGCTGCCCGTGATCCTCACCGCGCACGAGATCTCCGGCATCAACGGCGACGGGTCCACCTACTTCACCAAGGAGTACGGCGAGCACCTCTGGGACAAGCTGATCCGTAAAAACGACCAGATCTTCCTTACCATCGCCGGCCACCACCACGGTGCGGGCTACCACGTGGAGAAGAACGACGCTGGTCACGACGTAATCAACATCCTGCAGGACTACCAGATGGCCTACCTGGGCGGCAACGGCCTGATGGGCCAGCTGCAGTTCGATCTGACCAACAACCAGCTCGAGATGCTCGCGTACTCGCCGTGGGTGAAGTCCAAGAAGTACGAGCAGCTCAACTCCTTCGACCACCTGATCATGGAGGGCGAGGGCGACTCCTACACCATCGATTTCGACTTCGCGGAGCGCTTCAAGGCGTTCGCGCCCTCGTTTACGGCCGGCGACGCGAACGACCCGGACTACAACGAGGCGCTGAAGCAGACCATCACCGACGGCTACAAGGCCTACGAGGTCACCGAGAAGGACAAGCCGAAGAACGAGCAAGACTACGCCTACGTGGACGGCACCGTGGTGCACTGGCGCCCCGGCCAGACGAAGGTCGAGGGCACATTGCTTAACGACGGCGAAGCCGCCCCCGCCGGCGCCGTCATCCCCGACGTCGCTAGCGGCGACGACATGACCCGTGCACGCCACCGCATCGCGGCAGGCGCCGACGCGGTGACCTTCTCCGACGACAAGCACCCGCTGTCTTCGGACCGCGGCTCCCTGCACTGGAAGGACCCGAAGTTCAAGCACTCCACCGCCTGGTTCGAAACCGCCACCGGCGCCGACATCAACTCCGAGGAATTCAAGGACGGCTACACCGTGGAGGCCTTCCTCAAACTCGACGAGGACTGGAACGCCGACAACAACAAGTGGTCCAACGCCCTGGTCCGCGACGCCTCCGGCACCATCACCCACCCGGAAAACGAAGACGGCGACCCGATCCAGATGCTCGGCGTGTCCAGCCTGCGTGAGCTGCGCTGGTACTCCTACGGCGAAAACGGCGAGGGCTTTTCCAACTGGACCCACGAGGTGCCGAAGGGCAAGTGGATGCACATCGCCGTGGTCAACGACCCGGCCGACGAGTCCGTGACCATGTACGTGGACGGCTCCCCGATCCTGCGCGACGGCTACGGCCCGCTGGGTATGGGCGGCAACGGCGACAAGTGGCTTCTGGGCACCTCCGCCTGGGACAACGACAAGGTCGACGGCTGGTTCGGCAACATCGGCGAGATCCGCATGGTGGACCACCCGATCGCCCCGGACCAGTGGCTGACCGCCCGCGGCAAGGCCCCTGCGCCGACGACCGCGCCGACCACTGCGCCGACCACCACGGCCGCTCCCGCTGCTCCGGTGACGACGACCGTTTCGGTGCCGACCACCGTGACCGCCGAGCCGAAGCCGGCGGAGGATCAGGACGGCTCCTCCGACGGCTCCTCCAACGTGGGCAGCAGCATCGGCGTCTTCGCCGGTGGTGTGCTGGTGGGCGTGCTTGGCCTGCTCGCGGCAGTGCTCGCCGGCGCGGGCGGCGCGCTCCAGTGGGTGCTGGATCAGCTGCGCCCGTTCCTGCCTCAGATGTAGGTTCGCGGAAACGCGCAGGTCTATCTGCCGTAGAATAAGGCTATGACCAGTGTCTTCTACGCCACGTTCTACGGCTCCACACGCCAGTACGCCGAGGCACTGGCCGGCCGCCTCGGCACCGTCGCGCGCGAGCTGCCCGCCACCCTCGACGCCGCCGGCGGCCCCGTCGTCGTCCTCTCTCCAGTCCACGGCCCCTCGCATCCGGGCGTGCGCTTCATCAAATCACTGCCGGCGATTGACCGTCCGTTGGCTTTAGTCACTGTGGGCATGACGCCTGTCGACGCCGCAAGGCACGACGACGCTTCCGGCCCCCTCCTCGGGGACCGCGCCGGGCAAGTGACCCGCTTTTACCTGCCTGGCAGGCTGAACTACTCGGAGCTGACCACCGCGCACCGGTGGGCGATGAAAGCGCTGGTGGGCGCGCTGCGGCTCAAGGTCCAGCGCACCGAAAACGAACAAGCGATGGTGGACAGCTACGGCCGGGACACGGACCGTGTGGACCTGGCACTCCTCGACCCGGTTGTGGAGTGGGCGCAACGCGCCTAGCTCCCCGGTTATCGCTGCGCGTCGTGTTGCCTTATCATTCGTGTGGCGTATACCACTCATGTGTTAAGGAGTACCTTTGACCACTGCGGGCAAAGAGTTCAATTTGGAACACCTCACCGTCGCCGACAAGCGGCAGGTAGAGGAAAACCGGTCCGGAGCCGTCCCCGATGGCGGCACCCTGTCCTGGGCTATCACCCTGTTCGGCACCGCCGTCGGCGCCGGCATCCTGTTCCTTCCCATCGACGCCGGCAGCTTCGGCTTCGTCCCACTGCTGCTGATCACCCTCTTCATCGGCCCGATGGTGTTTTTCTCCCACCGCACCTACGCCCGCATCGTGGCCGCTTCCCCGGTCAAGGGTCTGGACGTGCTGCAGGTGGTCACCGCCCTTGCCGGCCGCAACCGCGGCCTGATGACGGGCCTGATGTACTGGCTGTCCATCTACCCCATCGTGCTCATCTACGGCGTGAGTATCACCAACACGATGGACAGCTTCGTGGTCAACCAGCTCCACGGCCCTGAAGTGCCGCGCTGGCTCATGGCCCTCCTGTGCGTCGGCGTGCTCACCGGCGCCTACGCGCTGGGCAAGAAGGCCACACTGGCCTTTGCCAACCTGCTGGTCTACCCCCTGATCATCGCTTTGGCTGCGGTCTCGTTCTACCTCATCCCCCAGTGGGACCTGGCCAGCTTCCGCTCCTACGAGTCCGACGTGCCGTTCTGGAAGGCGATGCTGCTGATCCTGCCGGTGTTCGTGTTCTCCTTCAACCACATGCCGGCGATGTCCCAGTTCGCTCTGGACGTGCAGAAGAAGTACCCGGATGACCTGGAGTCCACCAAGAAGGCCGTGGCGAAGACCGAGCTCATCACCACCGCGCTGCTGGTGGTATTCACCATGTTCTTCGTGTGGTCCTGCACCCTGGCGTTGGGTGCCGACGGCATGGACGCCGCCCGCGAGCAGAACATCCCCGTGCTGTCCTACCTGGCCAACGAGACCCACACGCCGTTTTTGGCTGTCCTCTCCCCGATCGTCGCCCTGTGCGCAATCGCCTCGTCCTACTTCGGCCACGTCATGGGCGCCGAGGAAGGCACCACGTACCTGGTGCGTGCCGTGGCGCCTGGCGTCGCTGAGCGCATGGATCCGAAGAAGCTGCGCTGGGGGATCTACGTCTTTATTTTCGTCACCACAGTGATCGCCGGCATCCTCAACCCGTCCATTCTGGACCTCATCTCCGTGGTCGGCGGCGTGTTCATCACATTCTTGGTTTACATCGTGCCGATGCTTCTGTTCCGCTACGCCAAGGACTACCAGCGCTACGCCAACAAGCCGGAAACCTGGTTCGTGTTCGTGCTGGGCATCGTGATCATGTGCGTGGCCATCTGGCAGATGTTCGCGGGCTAGAACCTAGAGGTGCACGACCTCAACGTCGCCCTTCTCGGCGAGGTACTCCGCGGCCACCGAGCGATGACATTCGGCGGGGTCGGGTTCTGAGCAGAGGAGGGCGGAGCCGTCGACAAGCTTGGGCATCTCGCGCTCGTCGAACTCGGCGCGGAGCTTCTTCGCAAACTCGTCGAACGGCAGCCCCTCTTTGCGATACGCGTGCATGAGGTCCTCGCTGGGCGCGAGAGCGAGTTCGTGCGTGTAGCCGATGCCCGCGATGGTGTCGAGGAACCACGGCAGGTCCGACTGCTTGGTAAATCCGGCGAGCTGGTTCGAGTTGTGGCGCCGGATATCGACGATCTGTTTGATCCCGTTGTTGCGGAGCATGTCGAAGAACTCCTCCGCGGTCTTCTTGCTGTACCCGATGGTGTAGAGGTGCATGTTTGCGACTGTAGCGGCTTTGGATCCAAGGTTGCGGACTCCGCATTGCGGACAATTCCGGGAGGACCAACGATTGGTGCTGGCCAACGAAAAAGCGGCCGCCCCGTGATAGGGAACGGCCGCTTTGATTCGCCGGTTTTAGAACGGCAGGTACTGCTGAACCATCGGCTGGATGAATGGCCAAGCGGCGCCGCCAAGTGCGAGCAGGCCCAAGATCACGGTACCGGCGATGATGCCGGCCTTGGTGCCGTCGGTCATCGGGGTGGTCTTGTAGTTCTTACGGTCGACGCAAGCCTGGTACGCATTGACGGTCTCGCGCCCCTCGATCGCGGCGGAGTCGCTGGAGCCAAACGCCTCAGCGAGGTAGGAAGACGTCATGACGGCGTTCGCGAGCTTCTCCGGGTCGTTGGCGAGGAATTGCTCGGCCTCGTCCGGGGTGGTGTTGTCGGTGCCCAGCGGAGTAACGACACGGCAGCCGAAGTTGTAGTTGGTCATCGTGTTGGACGCAGCCTGGGCTTCAACTGCGCCGAGGGGCAGGGTCATGGTTGCGGCCAGAGCGGCTGCCGCGAACTTCTTCACAGGGAAACTCCTCGTCTGTGACAGGAAAACAACAGGTTCAGATATAAATATATCCAGATCTGGCAGGTGGCGGGAAACGGGGGTGTCCTGCGGGGTTGCCGCCGCCCGCTCGCAAAAGTTTACATGCGAGGAGACGCATAAGTCTGTGGCCTGCAGGTTTAAATCTGGACGCCTGTCCGGGATGTCAGATCATACGAAAACGACGCCCAAATGATCTGCTAGTTCGGCACCGAAGCCTATCGACGCCCAAGGGGTGGGAACGGGCAGGGCCGGAGGTGCGTCGATAGGCGAGGGCCCTTAACTACACTGTCTAACCATGACTGAGGCGACCCCGCACCGCTATACGGCCGAACTGGCCAACACCATCGAGCAGAAGTGGCAAGCGCACTGGCGCGAGCACGGCACCTTTAACGCGCCCAACCCGGTCGGCGACCTTGCCACCGGCGAGGAGCTGCCGAAAGACAAGCTCAACGTCCAGGACATGTTCCCGTACCCGTCGGGCGCTGGCCTGCACGTGGGCCACCCGCTTGGCTACATCGCCACGGACGTCTACGCCCGCTACAACCGCATGCTGGGCAAGAACGTGCTGCACACCCTGGGCTACGACGCGTTCGGCCTGCCGGCGGAGCAGTACGCGATTCAGACGGGCACGCACCCGCGCACGACTACTGAGGCGAACATCAAGAACATGA
Organism: Corynebacterium afermentans subsp. afermentans; assembly: GCF_030408355.1. Lineage (NCBI taxonomy): Bacteria > Bacillati > Actinomycetota > Actinomycetes > Mycobacteriales > Corynebacteriaceae > Corynebacterium > Corynebacterium afermentans. Next base: position 2,304,002 of record NZ_CP046606.1, on the reverse strand, counting down.
CCCGCCAGCTGGACCAGCTGGGCCTGGGGCATGACCGTCGCCGCGCCGTCGCCACGACGGATCCGGAGTTTTACAAGTGGACGCAGTGGATCTTCCTGCAGATTTACAACGCGTGGTTCGACGAGGAGCAGCAGAAGGCCCGCCCGATCGAGGACCTGGTGCGCGATCTCATGTCCGGCGCGCGCACCACGAAGGACGGCCGCAACTTCCGCGACCTGACCACGGAGGAAAAGCACAAGGCTATCGACGAGTTCCGCCTCGTCTACCTCTCCGACTCCATGGTCAACTGGTGCCCGGGCCTCGGCACCGTGCTGGCCAACGAGGAGGTCACCGCCGAGGGCCGCTCCGAGCGCGGCAACTACCCCGTCTTTCGCAAGCGCCTGCGCCAGTGGATGATGCGCATCACCGACTACTCGGACCGCCTGCTCGACGACCTTGACCTGCTGGATTGGCCGGAAAAGGTCAAGAGCATGCAGCGCAATTGGATCGGCCGTTCCCGCGGCGCGGACGTGCACTTCGCCTCCCCCGCCGGCGACATCACGGTCTTCACCACCCGCCCGGACACGCTGTTCGGCGCGTCGTATGTGGTGCTTGCGCCGGAGCATCCGCTTGTCGACGAGCTGGTCACCGCGTCCTACCCCACCGACGTCGATAGCCGATGGACCGGCGGGGCAGATACTCCGCGCGAAGCAGTGGATAGCTACCTGCGATCCATCGCCGCGAAGTCCGACGTGGAACGCCAGGAGAACAAGGAAAAGACCGGCGTGTTCCTCGGCTCCTACGCCGTGAACCCGGTCAGCGGCGAAGAGGTGCCGATCTTCATCGCTGACTACGTGCTCACCGGCTACGGCACCGGCGCGATTATGGCGGTGCCGGCCCACGACGATCGCGACTACGAGTTCGCCACCGTCTTCGGCCTGCCCATCACCCCCGTGCTGGACGGCGACGTCTCCGAGGAGGCGTTCACCGGCGACGCCGCCCACATCAACTCCGCCAACGAAGACGGCCTGGATTTGAATGGTCTGGGCAAGGGCGAGGCGATTGAGAAGGCGGTCCTTTGGCTCGTCGATAGGCAAAAGGGCTCCGAGAAAATCCAGTACAAGCTGCGCGACTGGCTGTTCGCCCGCCAGCGCTACTGGGGCGAGCCGTTCCCGATCGTCTACGACGAAAACGGCCAGGCGCACGGGCTGCCCGAAGACATGCTGCCGGTCGAATTGCCGCAGGTAGAGGACTACAACCCCGTCGCCTTCGACCCGGAGGACGCCGACTCCGAGCCCGCCCCGCCGCTGGCCAAGGCCACCGACTGGGTCGAGGTGGAGCTGGACCTGGGCCACGGGACGCAGAAGTACTGGCGCGATACGAACGTCATGCCGCAGTGGGCGGGTTCCTCCTGGTACCAGCTGCGCTACATCGACCCGACCAATGCCGACGCCTTTGTGGACATTGAGAACGAGCGCTACTGGACCGGCCCGCACCCCGACGAGCACGGCGCGAACGACCCGGGCGGTGTGGACCTCTACGTCGGCGGCGTCGAGCACGCCGTGCTGCACCTGCTGTATGCGCGTTTCTGGCACAAGGTGCTGTTTGACCTCGGCTTTGTCACCTCCCAGGAGCCCTACCGCCGCCTGTACAACCAGGGCTACATCCAGGCGTACGCCTACACGGACTCCCGCGGCGTGTACGTCCCGGCCGCTGAGGTGGAGGAAAAGGACGGCAAGTTCTTCTACAACGGCGCCGAAGTCAACCGCGAGTACGGCAAGATGGGCAAGTCGCTGAAGAACGCCGTCGCGCCGGATGATGTGGTGCGTGACTTCGGCGCCGACACCCTGCGTGTCTACGAAATGTCCATGGGGCCGCTCGACACCTCCCGCCCGTGGGCGACGAAGGATGTCGTCGGCGCGCACCGCTTCCTGCAGCGCCTGTGGCGCCTGGTTGTCTCTGAGGCGTCCGGCGAGGTCGCCGTGGTAGACGCTTCGCTGACGGAAGACGACCTCAAGGCGCTGCACCGCACCATCGCCGGCGTGCGCGACGACTACGAGCACCTGCGCGACAACACAGTCGCCGCCAAGCTCATCGAGTACGTCAACTACCTGACCAAGACGTACCCTTCCGGCGCCCCGCGCGATGCCGTCGAGCCGCTGGTGCAGATGGTCTCCCCGCTCGCCCCGCACATCGCCGAAGAGCTCTGGTCGGTGCTGGGCCACACCGAGACCATCACCTTTGAGCCGTTCCCGGAGTTCGACGAGCAGTGGCTGGTTGACGACACCGTCGAGGTCCCCGTCCAGATCAACGGCAAGGTCAAGGCGCGCATCGACGTCGCCACCGACGCCACCAAGGACGACCTCGAAGCCGCCGCACTTGCCGACGAGCGCGTGGCCGACCTGGTCGCCGGCAAGAACGTGGTCAAGGTGATCGCCATCCCGGGCCGCATGGTCAACCTGGTGGTGAAGTAGGAGCTTTGAGCTAGGTTGCTGGCTGCGGGGGCGCCCCGTCCCCACCGTCCCGCGGAATAGTTCACTCGCCAGGCCCTCCCAGTGAATTAGTCCACCTTGGACGGTTGGATAATTCACTTTCCCCAGGTCGCCAAAACACTGCGGCGGACTTATTCACTCGGCGATGAACTATTCCGCACCACCGCCGCCGGCACTTCGCGGCTGAATCTGTCAGGCGGCCCGCGAACCCCCCCAGGTCGGCACAAACGGCTGGCGTAATCTGTCAGGACCCTGGCCGCCCAGCTACCGCGGAACCCCCGCCCGCCACCCAGGTCTGTGACGGGTGTGACTGATAAACTCCCAAGTGAACGCGACCAACGATCACGAAGGATGAGTGCATGTCCACCCCTTACAACGACGGCGATTTCCAGCCGTACCCGGAGCATCCGGAAGGCAGCCACCCGGAAAACGGCGCTGGCTACTCCGCCTACAACTCCCCCAACTCCCCCAGCTCCTACGACGCCTTCGAGGTGAACACCGCGGCGTCGATGGCCGGCGCCTCGGCGCTGCGTTTCCACGGCCAGCAGCTCACGGACAACGCCCCCGGCGACGGCACGTCGCCGCACCCGATCAATGATCCGGCGTCGAACGGCTGGTTCCACGTGAAGGGCAACGGCAAGCTCGAGATCATCGAGGCGCTGACCTGGGGCGTGAAGGCCGTGTTCGCCAACGCGAAGCTGTGGATCCCGCTGGGTGTGGTTTACACGGTGCTAACGTTGCTGGGCCAGTTTTTGCCGGGCGTGGGTTCGATGATCAGCATGATCGGCATGTTGGCGTTTGTCCCGTGGATGGTTGGCGTGGTCTTGCAACAGACGCTGGTGAAGCAGCTGACTTACAACGACGCGAAGGCGCCGGCGTACGGCAAGACGCTGGGTGTGGCGGCGCTGCTCGGCGTTGTGGCCGGGATTGTTTCTACGATTCTCCTCATGGTGCTCGCGTTCGGCGCGCTGACCTCCATCGATCCGGCAACGCTGCCGGATAACCCGGATAATGTCGCCCCGGACGAGATGTGGAACCTGGTGCGCCCGATTCTGGGCGCGCTGGCTGTCACGGGCGTGATTGGCCTTTTGGTCATGCCGTTTTTCACGTTCCAGGCGTGGTACGCGGCGGATAACAACGGCTCTTTCGGTAACGCTATTTCCGGCGGGTTCAGGGCTGGCGCGTCGAATTACCTGAAGATTTTGGGCTTCGTGGTGCTCGCCGGGTTGATCAACTTGGTTGGTGCGGCGCTGTTTTTCGTCGGCCTTGTTGTGACCGTGCCCGGCACCATGCTGGCTGCGGCGCACGCGTACCGCCAGATCTCCGGCGGTCCGGTGCCCAAAGAAGCTACAGCTTAACGACGGCGCGTCCGCTCCACCCACCATCGAGCAGCGAACGCCCAACTTCCACGACGCCATCCAAACCGACTTCCTCGGTGCGGATGGCGTTCGTGTCTACGGAGGCGTTGAGGAGCGCCCAGGCTTCGTCGCGGATGTCGATCGGAGCGTCGACGGAGTTGATGCCCACCAGCTGCACCCCGCGCAGGATGAACGGCAGGACGCTGGCGGGCAGGTCGTTGCCGGCGGCCATGCCGCAGGCGGTGGCGACCCCGCCCCAGCGAAGCTGCGTCAGCGCGTTGGCCAGCACGGTCGAGCCGACGGTGTCCACCACGCCCGCCAGCCGCGCCTTCTGCAGCGGCTTGCCCGGCTCGGAGAATTCGGCGCGGTCGAGCACCTCGGCGGCGCCGAGATCCTTCAGCCAGGCGCCATGCTTATCGACGCGCCCGGTCAACGCCCACACCTCATAGCCGCGGGCGGCCAAAAGCTGCACGGCAATGGAGCCGACGCCGCCGGTGGCGCCGGTGACGAGCACGGGGTCGTCGATAGGCGAAAGTGCGGCCCGCTCCAGACCTGCGACCGAAAGGGCGGCCGTGTAACCGGCGGTGCCGATCGCGGCGGCCTCATCCGCGGAGAAGCGGGACGGCACGCGGGTGATGTCTTTAGCGTCGATACGCATCTGCGGGGTGTAGCCGCCGTGGCGGCGCTCGCCGATGCCGCGTCCGTTGACGGTGACAAGCGTGCCGTCCTCGAGGGTGCCCACGGCGTCGATACCCGGCACTGTCGGCAGCTCGCGCAGGATGCCGCGGTTGCCCGAAAGCGCCATCGCGTCCTTGTAGTTCACCGAGGAGTGGCTCACGTTGATCAGGGTGTCGCCCTCACCCGCGAACGCCGCCTGCGTTTCTACGATCTCCGGTCCATTTTCAGTGACAATCAAGCTGCGGTTCATGGTCGCCAGCATAGGCGCACAGTACGGTGGGCCGGGTGAAATCAGCGAGCAGAACCAACAACGCCGCCGCCCACGTCGCGGCGGTGGTCGTGACTGCTCTGGTCGTGCTCGCGTTCACGGTGGGCAAGGCGTTCGTGTCCATTCCGGGGCTGTGGTCGGCGGAGGCGCACCAGCTCAGCCAGGTCCGCCTGAACCCGCTGGAGACCTTCGAGTACGCGCGCGTGTGGTGGGGGCCGTGGCTGAACCTGTTCGGCAACATCGCGCTGTTCGCCCCGGTCGGCTTCATCGCCCACCGCGGCTCGGTAGCACGCGCGGTGCTGGTGGGGCTTGTGTGCAGCCTCGGCATCGAGGTCGCGCAGTACCTGTTCGCGTGGGGCTACAGCGATACTGACGACGTGCTCTGCAACACCGCCGGGGCGGCGCTGGGGGCCGGGGTGGCCGGAGGGACGTCGAAAAGCAATCGCGCAACGGTGCTGTGGAGCATCGCCGCGGCCGGCGCGGTAGTGCTCACCGTGTGGGCGGCGCTAGGGTTGAGCGCATGAGCGAGCGCGGATGGTTTACCAGGCGGGTCTTCCCCGACGGCGGGGAGCCCGACCCGCGCTTCACGCTGGCCAACGAACGCACCTTCCTCGCCTGGACCCGCACCGCGCTGGCGTTTCTCGCCGGCGGGATCGCGCTGGAGGCGTTCGAGCTGCCCGGCATCGAACCCGGCGTGCGCCGCGTTGCAGCCGCCGCAGTCATCATGATCGCCATGGCCATTTCCGCAGGTGCCGCGGTGCGCTGGGTGCGCATCGAGCGGGCCTTGCGTCACGACGAGCCCCTGCCCGCCCCCGCCATCATCCCCGTTTTGTGCGTGGTGGTGTTTGTCGCGGCGGTGGTTGTGGCGGTGAGCCTGCTCGCATGATCGCCGTCGCCGATCCCGGCCTGCAGGCCGAACGCACCGCCATGAGCTGGACGCGCACCGCGCTGGCCATGCTCGTCTGCGCGGCGACGCTTTTGCGGTGGGCCGGTGCTTACCCCGCGCTGATCGTGGTGGCGTCGGTGGCGTTGGCGGCAGGTGCGCTGGTGATCGTGGCGCTGAACCGGAGGGCGTACCGCTTCGAGGCATCCGCGCTTGCCGACGAGCGCAGCGACCCCAACGCCGCAGCCGTGTTCCTGTTGAGCGCGATGACGCTCGGGACCGGCGGGCTGGGTCTGTACCTGGTGGTGTCAGCGGGCGGGCTCTCGTAACGGTTGACAATCCGGCGATTGTGGCGCTCTATTTCCGCAGGTCGCGAAAACGAGCCGTTAACTTTTACGAGCGCCGACCGCTGGTGTAGTGGTCGTAGTGCATCTCCAGCAGCTGCAGGCCCTGCTCGGTGCAGAAAATCTGGGCAGGGGCGGTTTCGCGAAGGATGCCGAAAGCCTCCAGCCAGAACAGCCAACTCTCCGCCTCTGGGTTAAGCGGTTCGTCGTCGACGACCCACTCCACGATGGAACGCCAAATTTCCTCGCCCATCAGTTTTTCAAAGCCGAGGCGGATGTTGTCGGCGGCCTTGGGAATAGGGTTGTCGTGGTTGAGAAAAGCCAGGCCTGCTTTGGTGGGGGTCAGCTCGCCGCCGCGCTTTTTCAGCAGGCGGGCGTCGAGGAGCAGGTCAGCGACAGTGTTGGGAAACGGCAGCTCCGTCAGGTCGCGCACTTCCACGGCGAACGAGGCAGGCATCCCCCCGTGCTCGTACGGCACCCCGGGGGAGAAAATGCGCATGAGCTCGGCGAAAACATCGGTGAGATCGGGTAGATCGTCGAAGGAGTCTGGCCCGAAGCCGGGGAAGCCAGGCACGCCCGGCACGCTCTGTACCGCCGGCGGACCAGGCATGCTCGGCACGTCGGGAACCTCCACCCCGTCCGGCCCGCCGAGCATTTCGCCGAAGAACTCGGTCACGGCATTGATCATGGTGGGGTTGCGCTCCGGGTGCGGGTCCATGTCGATGATCTGGAGCAGGTCCGGGCGGGACTGGAGGAAGTCGTCGAAGTGCTGGGCCAGGCCGGGGCCATCGGTGCCTTCATCGGCGGCGGCGACTTCGTCGAAGAACATCTCCTCGGCGACGTTGCCGATGCGGGTGGCCACGGAGACCGGGTCGGCCTGTGTCATGCGGTCGAGCATGCGCTCCGGCGGCATGACGGGCAGGTAGGAAAACATCAGGGTGATGGTCTCCAGGTCCGGTTCGATGCCGGCGGCCAAAAGGCGGGCTTGGTGGCGGAAGGTGGTCATCAGCTCTGGCCCCGAGCAGGCTTCGACGACGTCGGGCCCGGCTGCGTCGATAAGCATGGGCGTAGGGCCCTCGATGTTGGAGGGACCCAGAACCTCGACATGGATGTTCCAATTGGCCGCCGGGTCGTAGACGTAGGTCATGGGCCGCATCTCGGCGACGGTGAGCTCGTCTTCCTGGTGCTCGCCGGGGCCGGGCGCGGCGGTGTAGACGGAACGCTGCGCGCCTTCTTGGCTGACGTAGAGGTGGGTGGCGGCGCCGGTGAAACCGAGGGAGGCGTCGATGATCTGGGAGAGTTCGCCCAGCGTCATGGTCTCTTCGACGTTGACGCAGCGGGAAATTTCGGGCGAGGTGCCCTCCACGAACATGAGCACTGAAACGGTCATACCGGCAACCTTACGGCCTAAACCACGAATAGGAAGGCGCACACCACGGCGGTCACCGCGCCCGCGGTCAGCGGCACGGCGGTGCGGCGGACCACGTCAATCGGGTTGACCTGGAGCGCACCCGCGACGATGAGCACCGCGGCGTTGACCGGGGAGGCCTGGCGCATGGTGTTGGAGGCGGCCCAGATGGAGGTGAGCATCTGCGGGGCGGACACGGCGGAGTCCGCCGCGATGCCCGGCACCATCTCGGAGAAGGCGAAGTAGGGCGCCACGCCGGAGCCGGTGAGCAGCGCCATGGTGGCGGTGGCCAGCACAAACACCAGCACCATCAGTACGGCGGCGCCGGAGGATGCCTGCGCCAGGTTGGTCAGACCCTCGATCACGCCCATCTGGGTGATGCCCTCCACCAGGATGGCGGCGGCGACGATCAAGGAAACCACGCCGGCCGCACCCTCGCCGAGGCCCTTGAAGAACTCTTGGAGGGAGTCGGCGGCGTAGTTGACGTCGCGCAGCCGGATCGCCTCGATGATCATGGTGATCATCAGCGACACCACGGTCACTGGCAGGATGCCGGCCTCAAACGAGATGACGCCGAGGCGGTTGAGCGCCGCGGAGACGATGATCAGCAGCAGCGGCAGCAGCGGCAGGATGGCGTAGAAGCCGGGCAGGCCCTCGGCGCGTTCCACGGCTTCGCGGATGCGGCGGTCGGACTCGTCGTCCCTGGCTGCCTCAAGCTCGGTGTCCGACGCGCCAGCGCCGGACTTGACCAGGTCTTTCTTATCGCAGTGGTGCTGCCACCACATGTGGGTAAACGCGATGACGATCAGCGCGGGGATGGTGGCTTTGGCCACGTTGCCGAAGGTGAACTCGGTCACCGACATGCCGGTCAGGTCCGCGGCCTGGATCAGGCCGGCCTCCAGCGGCGACGGGGCGATGGTGGAGGCGGTGGCCACGATCGCACCGACGGTCAGCGGCGTCAGCCCCGCGGCGATCAACGCGGGCATCAGCGTGGCCACGAGCAGCAGCGACAACGCACTGGCGGAAGGCACGACGAAGGACAGAAGCGTCGCGACGGCAAACCCGATGGGCACGAGCCAGTAGGAGCCGTGGAAGCGGCGCAGCGGGCTGGACAGCGCCACCACGGTCTTGGCATCGGCGCCGATGTGGCGCATGTAGCCGACGAAGCCGAACAGCACCATGATCGCCATGCCGGTGCCGGCGAAGCGCGACTTGAACAGGGACTCGATGATCAGCAGCTCGTCGTAAAACGCGTTGCCGGAGGACTCGATGTCCGCGGTGGAGTGGTCGATACGCCCGGTAGCTGCGGCGATCATGAGCAGCAGCACGCCGACGGCGAAGATGGAGGAGGCCGCGTGGACCTTCTTGGCAATGAAATAGCCGACGGCGATGACGGCGAGAATTGCAAAGAAAATATAAAGCACGCTGCGATTATGCAGCGTGAAACCGCACCCCGCAGGGTGAATGCGCAGGGTGTGGCAAATGTCTCCGCAAAGCCGGGTAAATTACGCCGACTGGCCGCCCAGGATGAGCACGTGGGCGATGTTCTCGGAGCGGTTCTTCAGCCCCAGGGTGCGGTGGCCGGCGTCCAGCATGCCGGCGGAGTGCGGCGGCACCGGGGTGTTGTTGACGGTGATGTCGCCGTCGGGGGCGATAACGGCGTACTCGAACTCCTCGTACACGGTGACCGCCAGTTCGGTTTCAGGCGCGATGGTCAGCTGGGCTGCCACGCAGGGCTCGTCGGTTACCACGGTGCCGGCGCGGCCGAACATGCGTCCGGCGAAGACAAAGGCCTCACCCGCGGATTCGGTGGTCACGCTACGCAGGCCAAACGCGTCCGGTTGGGCGCGCTGGATTTTGTCGGGGACCGCTTCATCGCTGATCAGCACTTGCACCTGTGCGCGCTCGAGCACACCGCCGAGGCGTGCGGAGCCGTCGTGCCGCCAGGCAAAGGATTTGCAGCCCGCGGGAGTGTCGTCGGGTCCGCCGAGGCCCTGGAGGAATGCGACCCCGCGCCAAGGGCCAGCGTTCAGCTCGATGAATGACATGGCGGCCAGCTTATATGATCCGGCGCTGCCGGGCTTCCTCCACAGCCGCGGTGCGGTTGTCCACCCCGAGTTTGGAGTAGATGTGGATCAGGTGCGTCTTCACTGTCGCCTGCGAGATGAACAGCTGCTGGGCGATCTCCTTGTTGGAGGCGCCGGTCTGCAGCGCGCGCAGCAGCTCAATCTCGCGCGCGGACAGCGTCTCGGCCGGGTTGACCAGCCTGTCCGCCAGTACGTTGGCCACCTGCGGCGAGAGCACTCTTTTGCCTTGCGACGCGCACCGCACCGCCTCATACAGCTCTTCCTCCGGCGCGTCCTTGAGCAGGTAGCCCATCGCCCCGGCCTCCACCGCGGCGACCACGTCTGCTTGGGTGTCGTAGGTGGTCAGGATCAAAACCGGCGGCCCGCCGGCGGCGACCAGGCGGCGGGTCAGCGCGATGCCGTCCGCGCCGGGCATCTGGATGTCGGAGACCACCACGTCCACCCCCTCGGGCACCTCGGCGTCGCCGTCGGCGGCCTCGGTGACAACTTCCACGCCGTCGAAGGAATTCAGCACGGCGCGCAGGCCAGCGCGGACGACCGGATGGTCGTCGATAAGCATGACGCTCAGTGTCATCCGTTCTCCTCCACAGGCAGGGTTGCGGCGAGGACGTTGCCCTCCACCGTGAGCTCGCCGCCGACCTCCTCCACGCGGGCGCGCAGGCCCTTCAGGCCGTAGCCCTCGGGCCCGGTGATGCCGCGGCCGTTGTCGAAGACGTCGATGGTTGCGGTCGCACCAAGCCTATCCACGGTCACCACCGCCGACGAAGCACCGGCGTGGCGCACGATGTTGCTCAAGCCCTCGCGCACGACGCGCTCCGCCACCGACGCGCAGGGTTCCGGCAGGTCAACGGCGTGGACACGGACCTCGAGCTGCTCGCCGAGGGCGCGCTGGCGGTCCTGCGCGTGGCGGGCCAGGCGCTCCAGGCGCACCGGCAGCGTCTCGCGCTTCGGGGCCTGCGTGTTGGCGGAGTTCTCGGCGACGAAGCGGCGCGCCTCCGCCAGGTTGTCGGAGGCGGTGGAGCGGATCACGTCCAGCGTCTCGCGCGCCGGGTCGCCCTGGGGCAGCTGCTTGTCCATCGCGCGGCCCAACAGAACGATGGAGCTAAAACCCTGCGCCATTGTGTCGTGTACCTCGCGTGCCAGGCGGGCCCGCTCCTCCGCCACGCCCGCGGCGTGCTCGGCTTTTGCCGCTTCGCGCTGGGCGGCCTTGAGGTCCTCGGCCATCTGCCGGTAGTGGTCCGCCTCCGCGCGCAGCGCCTGGTAGGCGTGCACGATGATCACCGCCAGCACGGTGCCGATGGTGGGGCCGATGACCGCGCCGGCCCCGCCGCCCGGCGCGGTGGCGGTGAGGGCAACGGCTAAAAGCGCCGCGGTGGCCGCGAGTTCCCACCATGTGGTCAACAGCACGCACGCCAGCATGACCAGCGGGAACTCCAGCCATACGAAGTTCTCGGACATCTGCACCAGCCCCACCCACAGCGCGGAGACAACCGCGAGCCAGGCATACGGCGCCCAGGCCGGGTAGTCCTTGCCGTGGAAGTGCCAGACGGTGCCGGCCATGTACACGCAGGCGAAGGTCAGAGGCAGGGCTAGGGCTGCCAGGGGTGCGTCGCTACGCAACTGCCCCACAAGCCCCACCGCAAGCAGCACGGCGACGAGCACGTGCAGGCTCACGCGCAGAAAGTCGAGCAGACGGGTGGTGGACAACATGCGTCTGAGCGTAGATCAACCGATCGGTTGACCGGGATTTCAACCGCCCGCGCGATGTAGAGCAGTGCAGGTCAACGGCAGGATTGAAGCCATGTTCGTAGGAATCAGAGAAATCACGTCAGCCAAGGGGCGCTTCGGGCTGATCGCAGGCACCGTGGCGCTGATTACGCTGCTGGTGGTCGTGCTCACGGGCCTGACCGCCGGCCTGGGCAAGCAAAACACGTCCGCGCTTGAGGCGCTGGATCCGCAGTCCGTTGTCTTCCAGGACCCGGAAGACATCTCGTTCACCACCTCCCGCGTCGAGGCGCGCGACGGGCTCACCCCGCTCGGCGCCAGCCAGATGCTTATGACCAAGGGCAACGGCGAGGACGCGGCCGTGGCCATCCTGTCGCTGCCGAAGGGCACCGAGCTTCCCGGAGGGCAGCAGCTTTCCGACGAAGCCGTGGCCGCGCCCTCCCTCGAAGTGGGCGAGGGCGAGACCGTGACCGTTGCCGGCAACGACATCACCGTCGGCGCAATCGGCGAGGACCTCGCGTTCTCCCACTCCCCCGTCCTGTGGGTGCCCACCGGTTTCTGGCAGGCCGCAATGCACACCGACGCCGACGGCTCGGTGCTGTTGGCAGACCATAAGGTCGACAGCGGAGTGGGCCTGAAGGAGGCTTTCGACGGCCTGCCGGCGTACTCCTCCGAGCAGGGCTCGTTGAAGCTCATCCAGGGCTTCCTCTACGCCATCGCCGCGCTGGTGATCGTTGCCTTCCTCACCGTGTGGACGATGCAGCGCACCCGCGACCTGGCCATTTTGAAGGCCATCGGCGCATCCAACTCCTACCTGCTCAAGGACGCCCTCGGCCAGGCCGCGGTGATCCTGGGCATCGGCGCGCTCATCGGCGGCGTCGCGGCCTTCGGCCTCGGCCTGCTCATGCAGGGCGGCGCACCGTTCTCGCTGACCGCACTCACCGCGATCGCTCCCCCGGTTGCCATCTGGGCGCTGGGCATGGTCGGCGCCCTGATCGCCACCCGCAACATCACGAAAGTTAACCCTCAAGCGGCTCTTGGAGGTGTCGCATAATGCTCGAACTCAACGATGTCACCGTCGCATTCAAGGACGGCCAGGAAATGCGCACCGTGCTGGACCACCTGGAATTCACCGCCAAGCCCGGCGAGATGACCTTCATCGTCGGCGAGTCCGGCTCCGGTAAGTCCACCCTGCTGTCCGTGGCAGCCGGCCTGATCACGCCGGACTCCGGCACCGCGAAGCTCAACGGCGAGGTGGTGGACAACGATGTGCGCTGCGACAAGATTGGCATGATTTTCCAGCAGGCCAACCTCATCGCCGCGCTGAACGTGCGCGATCAACTCCTGGTCACCGACCACATTCGAGGACTGCGGCCTCGAAAGGAGAGGGCGGAGGAACTGCTGGCCACCGTCGGCCTTGAGGGCCTAGGCGACCGCCGCATCGGCGAGATGTCCGGCGGCCAGCGTCAGCGCGTCGGCATTGCGCGTGCGCTCATGGGCGAGCCAGCGCTTCTGCTTGCGGACGAACCCACCGCCGCCCTCGACGCCGACCGCTCCCAAGAGATCGTGCAGCTGCTGCGCCAGCTCACCACGGAGCGCGGCATCGCCTGCGGCTTTGTCACCCACGACCGCTCCCTGATCGAGAGCACCGACGAAATCTTCGAACTCGGCGTCAACGCCCCGGCCTACGCCTAAACTGGCGCGAGTGTTCTACTGCGCCCCCGGCCCCGCCCCGCTGGACCCCACCCTGCTTGCCGGGGAGATCGAGCGCAGGGCGGGGCTTTCGTCGTGCGGGCCGCAGGTGCGCACCCTTCCGCAACTGCCTGACGACGCCCTCGTGGCCGGCGATGGCTACTGGCTGGCGGGGCGCAGTGTCGTCGATAAGCTTCGCGCTTTGGACCGCAACGTGGTCGCGTACGCGGTGGGCGAGGCGTTCATCGTGACCTCGTTGCAGGAAATCGGCGCGACGATGGTGCGCGGCCGCGACCTCGTGCGCGTGCCGCACGGTATCTTCCGCGTGCCAGAGTGGGGTCAGCGCACCTATGTAGCCGGCGAGACCGCGGAGTTTTTGCGCGGCTACCTCGAATTGGAGGCGGCCGGGCGGTTCGTAGAACCCGCGCGCTACCGCAGAAGGGACCGGGAGCGCGTGGCCATGACGGTAAACGCCAACGCGCCGAGCACCGCCGTGGACAGCAACGTACCGCCCAAGTAGCCCAGGTCCACCGTGGCGGCGCCCAGCGCCGAGCCGGACGCGATGCCCACCTGGAAGGTCACCACGTACACCGAACTGACCAAATCCTGGTTGCGCTGGCCCGCGAACAGAAAGATCGTGGTGGCCACCGTGGGCAGCGCGCCCGCGGCGATGCCGAAGACGACGATCACCGTGAACATGCCGATCCCCGTGCCATAGTGCAGCGCGAGCAGTCCAGCGATGCCGGAGGCCACCAGCGTGGCCGTGGCAATGCCGTTGAGGCGGATCATGCGCGCATCCACCAGGCGGCCCGACAAGGTCACGCCGACCAGCCCCGCGATGCCGTAGACAGCCACACCGTAGGGCACAAACCGGTGGCCGGCGGTGGCCTCGACGAGCAGGGCCAGGTAGGTGAAGGTGACAAAGATGGCCATCACCGCCAGCACCAGGTAGATCACCAAGGACGGGATGGCAGACTTCGTCGTCTGCGCGCCGGTCTGCTGTGCCGGTGGCCTAGCGGGCAAGCTGGGCAGGGAGACCACCAGCATGACCAGTGCGCCGACCACCGCGGCGCCGAGCACCCAGGTGGCGGCGCGCCAGCCAATCGCGGAACCCATTGCCGTGGTCAGTGGCGAGCCGACCACCATCGACAGCGTCGAACCGAACGACACCGCAGCGACCGCCTTACCCATCTGCCCCGGTGGCGCAATGCGGGCAGCGACCGGGTTGACCAGCGACCAGAACAGACCGTGGGTCAACGCCGCGGTCACACGGCCCGCCACCAGCGTGGCGTAGCTTGTTGCCGTGGCCTGCAGGACAATGCCGCCTAGGAGAAAGACCAGTGTCGCAATGAGCAGGTAGCGCCTGTCCACCTTCCGCGTGACGTGCATCAGCGGAATGGTCACTACCGCAACCAGCCCGGCGTACACGCTCATGAGCAGGCCGATCTGGCCTTCGGAGACGTTTAAATCGCGCGCCATCGGCGAGATCAAGCCGATGGCGAACATCTCGAACGTGACGTACACGAACGCGGCGAAACTCATCGCCGCCAGCGGGACAACAGGAAGCTTGGCGGTCTGGTCGGTGTTGGGCACCCGGTTAAGTTACGACTGCTGGTCAGACAGCGCAAACGCTGCGCCCGCGGCACCAAGCGCCACCAGGATCGCCACGATTACGCCGATGATCGCACCCGTGCTCGCGGAGGAGCCGCCGGAGGTGGTGTCCGCGGTCTGTTCCGTTCTGTGGGTGGTCTGGGACACCGTCAGGCCGGTCATCTTGTCGGTGTCGGTGGTCACCGTCGCGGTGACGTTATCGTTGACGAGCGTGTGGGTCACAGTGTCTTTGCTCTTGCCGGCCTGCCCACTCGGCACCCCATAGCTGCTCGTCGTCGGCGTGGTGGTCGGGGCGTCCGGGTTCGGGCCGTCGGTAGGCAGCGTTGCGTTGCCGCCACCTTCGGCGCAGGTCTTACGGGCCTCTTCGAACGCCACCATCAACCGAGCCACACGACGCGCCTGCTTCACATCCGCCAGCTGCTCGTAGGCATCAACCCACGCCTCAACCTGGTCCTTGGGCATCGCCGGGTAATCACGAGACTGCTGCTTAATCAGCCCATCGCGGTCTGGAATCAGCGCGAACTCCGCGAAGCCGTCCCGGGCTGGCACCGTGATTTCGCCGCTTTGCACAGCGTTATCGACGATGTCCCAGTACTTGGTCATGTCGAACGCCTGGTGGTCGCTGACCGCAGCCGAATTCCACACCTGTGTGAAGTACGCGCGGGAAGAATCGATGTCTGCGCCGGTGTCCTCAGCGACGCGCTGCGCCCACATCTCAATGTTGGCTTCGAGATTGCTGTTGAAGTAGGACACGTATGAGCCGGTGTACAGCTCCAAAAACGGCGCGACGGTATCCGCAGCAGTCGGGTACAACTGCTCGAACGCGGAAGCCCAGCGGGTCCGCTCATCTACTGCGCCGATGCCGACACTGCGGTCGAGCGAGTCAATGAACTTACGTTCAGGGTCATTTACCTTCAGCGAGCACACGCCTTCGCTGGGCTCACCCACGGTAGCGGCACCGGCGGAAGGCACGACAAGCGCCGCCGCTGCAGTTGCGGCTGCGGCTGCGCATGTGAGCGCTACTATCCTCCGATTTTTTAACACACAGTTAGCGTAGCGCAGGAGAATGACTATTCAGCATTCGGAAGATGGGTGACATGGCTCTCTTACACGGCCTGGGCCGTTTAAATTCGGGGAAAGTGCAGGTTGCCGGAACGTTAACTCAACCTTCTAAGCAAAATAAAAAGTAGATTTTGGGATTTGATACGCCCTTTAAGGGGCGTTTTCGCTTGTCACGGGGGTAAATTACACGCTTGTAGTTCAAAGGTATTTACGTTTTTTATGCGAGTGGGTCGTTGGGCGTTCTCTTTTGCGGTTTCTGCTGTTTTTTGGGGGTTCTTGCGTGGTTTCGGCGGTTTGCGGTGGTTGGTCGGGTCAAGGCGGGTGACTGCCGGGGCCCGGCTAGCGCGGGGGCCGAGGTCCAGTCGACTGTTTCCAGGTATTCGGCATAAAGTGGCGAGATCCTGAAAGCTGGATCCGCGGTTATGGGGCGGTCGGTACAGCATCCAGTCGGTATCTTCCCTGAGCTTGCGGACTCCGCAACTCCGCATTGCGGACAACTGGGGTGGGCCAACTATTGGTTGCGGTCAAACGATTTGAGGAGCAAGGCGCGGATGGCGGTTTCGATGTTGGTGTCGTCGGTGCTGAGCGGGCGCGAAACCGCAACTCCGCATTGCGGACAATCAAGCGGGGACCAACTATTGGTCTGCACCCACCAAATTCGAGCCGGGATGTCTGGGTCGGTGGGCTGTTTCCAGCTACAAGGGCCCAGCTATTCGACGTAAAACAGCGATTATCGAGGTCCTGATAGCTGGATCCGCGGCTATGGGGCGGGCGGGCACAGCATCTGTGCGGTGTTTTGCTCGAGCTTGCGGACTCCGCAACTCCGCATTGCGGACAACTGGGGTGGGCCAACTATTGGTTGCGGGCAAACGATTTGAGGAGCAAGGCGCGGATGGCGGTTTCGATGTTGGTGTCGTCGGTGCTGAGCTTGCGGACTCCGCAACTCCGCATTGCGGACAATCAAGCGGGGACCAACTATTGGTCTGCACCCACCAAATTCGAGCCGGGATGTCTGGGT
Organism: Corynebacterium afermentans subsp. afermentans; assembly: GCF_030408355.1. Taxonomy (NCBI): domain Bacteria; kingdom Bacillati; phylum Actinomycetota; class Actinomycetes; order Mycobacteriales; family Corynebacteriaceae; genus Corynebacterium; species Corynebacterium afermentans. The sequence continues at coordinate 2,287,397 of NZ_CP046606.1, read as the reverse complement.
CGGTGGGCTGTTTCCAGCTACAAGGGCCCAGCTATTCGACGTAAAACAGCGATTATCGAGGTCCTGATAGCTGGATCCGCGGTTATGTGCTAGCCCTTGCCCGCGATGCGCGAGGCGATGTCGCGGGCGAAGGGGCTCACGCCGCCGATGGTGCCTGCGCCCGGGCCGTTCAATGAGTCGAAGCCCAGGACGAACAGGCCGGGCGTGTCCAGGCCGTGCTCCAGTCCGCGAACGGGCGACAGTGCGGGGCGAAAGCCGGTGGCCCAGATCAGCGCGTCGAAATCCGACAGCTCGTCCAACGACCCGACCATGGGTTCGGCGTCCAGCAGGTCCAATGATCGGGCCCGGCGGACTTCGGGGACGAGGACGATGTCGCCGCCGAAGTCGGCGCCTCCAGGGTCGTCCTCGCCGCGCGAGATGGCGACGAAGCGCTCGCGGTTGCGGCGGAAAAGCTGCTCGCCGTCGACATCCTTCGGCATGAACGCGGGCGGCCGGCGGGTGAACCATTGCACGTCCACTCCAGCTAGGCCAAGGTCGGCGACGATCTGCGCACCGGAGTTTCCGCCCCCGACGACAGCGACGCGCTGCCCGGCGAAATCCTCCGGCCGCCGGTACTGAGCCGAGTGCACCTGCTCCCCCGCGAACGACCCTGGGATGAAGGGCACAAACGGTGCGGACCAGATGCCGGTGGCCATCACCACGTTGCGTGCGGAGTAGCCGTTGAGGTGGAAGGCGGAGCCGTCGTGAAACACTTGTTTGACGCGTTCACCTCGGCGGATGGGCAGGTCGTAGCGCTTTTCGTAGACGGTCAAATACTCAACGACGTGATCGCGCGGCGGGTACCCGTCGTAGTGGGGCATGGGCCAGCCGGGCAGGTTGGAAAACTCCGCGCGGGAGAACAGTGTGAGCGCGTCCCAGTAGTGCGGCCACGCCCCGCCGGAGGTGTCGGAGGCGTCCAGCACCACGAAATCCGCGCCGTATTTGCGCAGGTAGTACGACACGGCCAGCCCGGATTGGCCGGCCCCGACAACGACAGCGTCAAGCATGGGACACCTCCGCGGTGGCGTCGCGGACGTGCTCGGCGATGCGGCCCGCGGGCGCGGTGGCGGGGCCGAACGGGGTCTGCGCTGCCAGCCAGGCGGCCACCGCGTGCAGCGTCACTGCCCCGGTCACCGCACCAGGCACTGCGGCGTCAGCGGTGCCGGGAACAGCGGCGCGCGCGGCGGAAAGCGCCAAGTGGGCACCCATAATCCCGGCCAGCACGTCGCCGGACCCAGGGGTGGCGGCCCAAGAGTGCCCGGCATCCACGGCGTGGATGAGATAGGGGTCGTCCTCCGGCGCGACTAGGGTGATGCGGCCTTTGCGCACGATGGTGGCGCGCAGCGTCGCGGCCAGCTCCAGCGTCTCCTCGAACCGCGTGCCCTCGCGCACTCCGGCAGCCTCGCGCAGGCGGGAAAACTCCCCGTCGTGCGGGGTCAGCACCGTCGGCTCCTCCCGGGAGGCGACCGCCTGGCGCAGCTGCTCGTGGTGGGTGAGGAGGGCGAGGCCGTCGGCGTCGATAAGCAATGGCACCTGTTGTTCCAGCGCCCACGCAAGCTCGCGCGCCGCATCCTCCCCCGTCCCGGCGCCGGGTCCAAACACCCATGCTTGGACCCGTCCGACATCTTCGAGCCTTTGCGTAACGACGACCTCCGGCCTCACCCGCACCACCCCATCCGCCTCCGGCCCGGCGTAGCGGACCATCGCGGGCGTGGCCATCACCGCACCGGAGACAGTGAGGACCGCCGCGCCCGGGTAGCCGGCGCTGCCTGCCCGGATGCCGACTACTCCCCCGCTGTACTTATCGTCGGCAGGCCCCGGCGCGACGTCTTGGACAGGCGCGGCGGGCAGCGGCAACAGGGTGTCCGGCCACACCTGCGGATCGGCGACGGCGCGGTTGGCCAGCACCAGCGTCGGGCCGTCGTGGGCCCACTCGGGCATGGTGTCCAGCAGCTCCGTGTGCAAGGGGCGGCCGGGCAGGCCGATGTCCGCGAGCAGCTGCACCCCGCACTCCGGGGCGAGGGCGTGGGCGCGGCGCCGCCCGCCGAAGGTGACGGTGGCGTCGGCGGTGATGTGCAGCTCGCCCGCTTCCCCGGTGTCGGCATCTACGCCGGAGGGCACGTCCACGGAGAGCACGCGAACCCGGCGCAGCCACCTCATCACGTCTGCCAGCTCCTCGCGCAGGCCCCCAGAGCCGCCGATGCCGGTGATGCCATCGATGGCGAGGGCGTATTCGGCTGAACTGTCCGGCAACGTTTCCAGTACCTGCCCGCCCGCGTTGGAAAAGGCGGCGAGTGCTCGCTGTTGGGCGCGGCCTGCGGTGAGCAGCGCGTCCACGCGGTGCCCGGCGAGTGCGAGCTCCGCGCCAGCGTACAGGGCGTCACCCCCGTTTCCGCCCGGCCCGGCGAGCACCAACACCCGCCCGGCTGAGCCGGCAGAGCCAGCCAGCATCGCCTCGGCCGCTTCGAACACGGCGTGTGCGGCGGATTGCATGAGCTGATCCGGGTGGGCCTGCGCGGCCAACAGCGGCGCCTCGGCGGCCCGGATTTGGTCTGCGGTGAAGGTGCTGGCGTACATGCGTACCAGGGTACGCTCCACCTAAAGCGCCTGGCAGGACGGGCAGAAGAACAGATTTCGGCCCTCGAACTGCTGCTTTTCCACCGGGTGCCCGCACACGTAGCAGGGCTCGCCGGCGCGGCGGTACACGTAAACCTCTCCCCCGTGGTCGTCCTCGCGCGGGGCGCGCTCCATCGCCTCCGGCGCGTGCTCGGGCCGCACTGTGTCTATGCGCCCGGTGGCCACGCCCGCGGCCATCAGCGAAACCAGGTCGGACCAGATGGCGTCGAAACGCTCGCGCCCCAGCTCCCGGCCCGGAGTAAACGCGGAAATGCCCTGGCGAAACAGTGGTTCGGCGCGGTAGATGTTGCCCACACCGGCGAAGTAAGCCTGGTCCATCATGAGCGAGCCGATGGTGCGTCGGGAGCGTCGCACCCGCTCGAACAGCGAGTCCGGGTCCGCCGCAGGAGAAAGCGGGTCCTCGCCCGCGGCGTCAAGGATCGCTTGCTGCTCCGCCGGGGTGATGTAGGCGCATTTCTGCGGGCCGCGCAGGTGCGCTGCGGTATCGCCTGCTCCCCCGTCCGGCACCAGCCGCAGCCGGATCTGGCCGCGCAGCGTGTCCGCCGGCTCGAAGGAAAACTTCCCAATCAGCCCTAGATGCACGTGCACTGTCGCGTCCGTGAACTGCAGAAACAGGTGTTTGCCGTGGGCTGACGCGTGGGTGAGCGCAGTGCCGTCGATAAGCGAAGGCTCGAAGCGCCCCTGCGGCGAGCTCGCGGCAATTGGCGCGGGGCGGAAGTCCGCGTTGAACCGGCGCGCAAGCCGGTGAATCACATGACCCTCAGGCACGGGGGCTGACTGTACTATTGCTCCCATGCCGTATGAGATCGGGTTCGACCGCGAAAAATACATCCAGATGCAATCCGAGCACATTCAGAAACGGCGCGCCGAGGTGGGCGGCAAGCTCTACCTGGAAATGGGCGGCAAGCTTTTCGACGACAACCACGCCTCCCGCGTCCTGCCCGGGTTCACCCCCGACAACAAGATCGCCATGCTGGACCGGATCAAGGACGAAGTGGAGATTGTCATCTGCTTCAACGCCGGCGACGTCGTGCGCCAGAAAATGCGCGCTGATCTGGGCATCACCTACGAAGACGACGTGCTGCGGCTTGTGGACGTGTTCCGCGACCGCGGCTTTTTGGTGGAAAACGTGGTGGTCACGCAGCTGGAGGGCCACAACCAGAACGTCGAGGCGTTTGTGGAGCGCCTGGCGCGGCTGGGCCTGAAGGTCTCGCGCCACTACATGATTGCGGGCTACCCCAACGACACCGAAAAGGTGGTCAGCGAGGAAGGCTTTGGCCGAAACGATTACGTGGAAACCTCCCGCGACCTGGTGGTGATGACGGCGCCGGGGCCGGGCTCCGGCAAGCTGGCCACCTGCCTGTCGCAGGTGTATCACGAGCACAAGCGCGGCATCGACGCAGGTTACGCCAAGTTTGAGACGTTCCCGATCTGGAACCTGCCGCTTTCGCACCCGGTGAACCTGGCGTACGAGGCGGCGACGGCGGACCTGGACGACATCAACGTCATCGACCAGTACCACCTCGAGGCATACGGCGAAAAGGTGTCCTCCTATAACCGCGACATTGATGTCTTCCCGCTGCTGAAGACGCTGCTGCGGGAGGTCACCGGCTCGGATCCCTACCAGTCGCCGACGGACATGGGCGTGAACATGGCGGGCTACTGCATCTCCGACGACGCCGCGTGCCGCCACGCCGCCGAGCAGGAGATCATCCGCCGCTACTACGCTGCGCTTGTGGACGAGCGCCGCGCCGACGCCGACTCCACCGTCTCCGACCGCAACTTCAACGTCATGCGCAAGGCGGACCTTTCCGTGGAAGACCGCGTCGTGGTCTCGCCTGCGTTGGAGGTGGCGGAGCGCACCGGCAAGCCTGGTGCCGCGCTGGAGCTGCCGGACGGCAGCATCGTCACCGGCAAAACCTCCGGCCTGCTCGGCCCGTCAGCTGCGGTGCTGCTCAACGCGCTTAAGCTACTGGCCGGCATCGACGACGACGTGCACCTGCTCTCCCCCGATTCCATCGAGCCGATCCAGACGCTGAAGACCCGCCACCTGGGCTCGGTGAACCCGCGTCTGCACACGGACGAGGTGCTCATCGCCCTGTCCGTGTCTGCGTCCAGCAACCCGGACGCGGCGTTGGCGCTGGAGCATTTGCGCAGCTTGCGCGGATGCGACGCGCACATCACCACCATCCTGGGGTCCGTGGACGAGGGCATTTTTCGCAACCTGGGCGTGTTGGCGACCTCGGAGCCGAAGTACTGGAAGAAGGCGCTGTACCACAAGCGCTAAGTTTTTCCACACTAACCATTGCGCTGGTTTCGGTTGTGGTTTATTGTCGGGGCCATGCGGGAACAGCAATCTCCGGTGGAAGACGCGCTAGCCGAGCTCAACAACAACCTGGCTGTCGCACGCACGCAGGAAAAAGACCACGTCACGCTGCCGAAACAGACCGCGGTGTGGGTCCGCGACCTGCTCGAGGACCTCGCAGAGGGCCGCCTGGTGCGCCCACCGGAACCGGACGAGGAGATGACCACCCAGCAGGTGGCCAACCTGCTCGGCGTCTCGCGCCCGTTCGTGGTCAAGCTCATCGATGATGGCAAGCTGCCCGGCCACAAGGTGGGCACCCACCGCCGCGTGTACACGCGCGACGCCCACGCGTTCAAGCAAAAGCGGGGCTAATAGACTGCCAGGCATGACCAGCAAGATCCTGCTCTACTACAAGTTCCAGCCCATCGCCGACCCGGACGCGGTGCGCCTGTGGCAGCGGGACCTGTGCGAAGGACTGGGGCTGACCGGCCGCATCATCGTGTCCAAAGACGGCATCAACGGCACCGTCGGCGGCGACATCCGCGCCTGCAAGACCTACGCCAAGAAAACCCGCGAGTACTTCAAAGGTATCGAGTTCAAGTGGTCCGATGGCGGGGCGGAAGACTTTCCCAAGCTCAGCGTCAAAGCCCGCAAGGAAATCGTTTCCTTCGGCGCGCCGGGAGAGCTCGAGGTGGACGAAAACGGCGTGGTCGGCGGGGGAGTGCACCTCAGCCCGGAGCAAGTCAACCAGTTGGTGGCCGACAACCCCGACGCTGTGTTCTTCGACGGCCGCAACGCCCGCGAAGCCGAAATCGGCCGGTTCAAAGACGCGGTGGTGCCGGATGTGGAAACCACCCACGACTTCATCAAAGAGCTGGACTCCGGCAAATACGACTGGATGAAGGACAAACCCGTCATCTCCTACTGCACCGGCGGGATCCGCTGTGAGGTGCTCTCCAGCCTCATGATCAACCGGGGGTTCAAAGAGGTCTACCAGATCGACGGCGGCATCGTCCGCTACGGCGAAAAATTCGGCAACTCCGGGCTGTGGGAAGGCTCGCTCTACGTCTTCGACGACCGCATGCACACCGAGTTCGGCGCGCCGGGCGACCCGGACTACGTTCAGCTCGGCCACTGCGTGCACTGCGGGGAAGCCACGAACCAGTTCTACAACTGCGCCAACGAGCCGGAGTGCCGCCGCCAGTACCTGAGCTGCGAGGACTGCCGGGAGGAAAACCCCTACTGCGCGGAGTGCACCCAGCGCGCTACTGCGTCGCCAGCATCCCCAGCGTGACAATCAGCCACGCCATCGTGAACGGCACCAACGGGATCCAGAACACGCCGATCCAGGGAACCCAGCGCTCGTAGCGGTTCAGCTTGCGCACCGTGATCACCGCGCAGCCGAGCAAGCCCACCACGGGCGGGATCGAGGTGGCGACAGCCCACCACGTGCGCCAGGATTCGGTGCAGAGCCAGGCGGAGCCACCGTCGCAAAGCGGGCCGCCCTGAACCCTCGAGATCACCGCAAGAATGAGTGCCAACAGTAGGGTAGTAGCCACCGTACCCAGCGCAAACGCGATCGCCTGGCGGGTGGAGCGGCGGTTTCTGCGGTCCACCTCCAGCGGATCCGGCTGGTCCGCGAGCTCGTCGAAGGAACGCGGTTCCGGCCGCATGCGCGAAAAACGGTCGGCGGGGGAGTGAAGGTCGTTCTCCGGGTGCTCCATGTCGCCCAACCTACTGCCCCTTCGCGGCGTGCGGACACACCACCACAGGCACCGAGGCGTACCGGATGAACTCGCCCTCAAGCGTGCCCACAAACACGCTGGTGAACTGCGGCGCCGGCTGAGTGCCCAAGAACATGATGTCGCCCTTTTTCCACTTCACCGAGTCGATCGAACGTTTCCAGCTCTTCGCCGCGGAGATGGAACTGGTCACGTCGAAGGTGTCGCACACCTCCGGCGCGAACGTCGCCGCCAGCTCCCACGCGCGGTCGCGGGCGTGGTCCAGCATGCCCAACGTCTGCTCGTTCCAGGTGGAGGTGTGCTTCTCGTACGCAGTGGGGGAAAACGCGATGATGCGCAGCGGTAACCCCAGTTTGCAGGCTGTCGCGGTGGCGTAGTCCAGGCCGGAGAAGTCCGGGGCCACCGGATCGTCGCCAAGCACAATCGCGTAGGTCACGCGGGTGAGCCCCTTCTTGGACAGCTTCACCCCGCGCGGGGCCAAGCCCAGCGGGACGGGGCAGGAGCGCATCATCTCGTCCGCCACGCTGGAGGGGCGGAACCGGCCCTTCGGCGTTTTCGCGCGCGAGCCCATCAAAATCAAGTCCGCACCGAAGTTCTCAGCGGCCCCGTGCAGGGAGCGCACGATGTCCTTGCTGTCCACCAGGTGGGAGACTTTCGCCGACCACTGCGAACGTGGAATGTGCTCCTTCAGTGCCTTTTCCACACGTGAGTCGAAGGTGGCTTGCGCTTCCTTCATGCGCCCCTTGCGGCCCTTGGAGGCTTTGGGCAGGGACTTCGACCACTTCGCCTGGGCGCTGGACACAACCTGCACAGTCACGGGCAGCGAGCGGCCCAGCCAGGCGGCGAACTCAACCGCTTCAGTATTTGCCACGTCCCAACCCACGAGGACGCGCACGGGTAACGCGACGTTAGGGAAGTTGGCGCTGTCAGCGCCGGGGGAGCTGCTCAGGGCCTGCCTCCTTGACACGTGTCCGCGTATGCGAGTTTTCGGGTAATGAACACATCATAAACATGTGTCCCTGCCACGAAAAAGCGGCTAGTCCGCGGACGCCGTTGCGTAGGCGCGGGCGAGGTCGTTGAGGACCTCAGGCAGTGCGTCCAGCTTCTCCAGCGCCTCCGCATCGAGCGCGTTGAGCATCTGCGCGAGCGAACGGGTGCGCTCGGCGCCGACCCGCTCCAGCTCCTCGCGGCCGAAATCGGTGAGCTCAACAGAGACCCCGCGGCGGTCGTCCACCGAGCGCACGCGGCGCACCAGGTCGCGCTTTTCCAGCTGGTTGACGGTGTTGGAGGCGGTGGGTAGGCGCACGCCCTCCTCCGCGGCCAGCTTGCTTATGCGGGTGGGGCCGGCAAAACCAAGCCGGTGCAGCACGGACAGCTGCGGGCCGGTGAGATCGGAGTTTTCCGCGTTGCGGAAGTACGCCACATACAGGCTGGTCAGTGCGGGGCGGATGTCCGCCGCGATCCGCATGGCCTCCGCGGAGGGTTCGTCGTGCGCCACCTATATGCACCTCTTTCTTCCAAGTCTTTACCAAAATCTAGCAGCTAGGACAGGGGTTATGATTGCCAGGATGTTCACGTACGAGCACGAGGTGTCCCACGAGTGGCAGCGCCGCCAGCGGCTGCGCGAGTTCAAACGGGGACATTTGCCTATCGACGACGTATGCGACGCCGATTTCTTGCTCCGCGCCGCAGCGCAGCACCATGGCGAGGATTCCGCCAGGCCCTGCCCCGTGTGTGGGGAAGTGATGCGCAACGTGCGCTGGGTCTACTCCGAGAAACTGGGCAGGCGCACAGGCACCGCGCGGAACGAAGAGGAGATCGACCGGCTCGTGGCGGAGGTAGGGCCGCTGACCGTCCACGTGGTGGAGGTCTGTCCGTCGTGCAAATGGAACCATCTGTTGCAGGAAGTCACAGCAGTACCAGTAGTGTGAATCTGAACTGGGCAGGTAGGGTGTCCGGTAGGTATTTGGTAGGAAGCTCGCTCGTTTGCCCACCCCGCGGGCGCGGCGGGTGCAATTGTGCAGGAAAAACGTGTGACTGAAAAGAGCGTTGGCAAAAGCGCCGACAAGAGCGCTGACAAAGCGAAGGCGTCCGGCGGCACTACGGCAGTGAAGAAAAAGGAGAAGTCCCGCGCGTGGCAGTGGGTACTGGCTTTCTTGCTGTTCCTTCTTCTCCTTGCGTTGATCCCGGTCGGCTGGTTCATGTGGAAGTACTCCAAGGCCGAGATCCCGGGCCCCGGCGAGATTGAGACGGCGCAGATCTCCTCGATCTACTTCAACGACGGCGAAAACGAGCTCGCCCGTCTCGTGCCGCCGGAAGGCAACCGCGAGCAGGTCGCCTTGGAGTCCGTGCCGGTGGAGGTCCAGGATGCCGTTTTGGCGGCGGAGGACCGCGACTTCTGGACCAACTCCGGATTCTCTCCCACAGGTTTCGCCCGCGCGGCGCTGGGCCAGATCACCGGCGACACCACGGCAGGCGGCGGCTCCACCATCACCCAGCAGTACGTGAAAAACGCGCTGGTGGGCAACGAGCACTCCTACGAGCGCAAAGCCAACGAGCTGGTCTACTCCGTGAAGATGACCAACCAGTGGTCCAAGGAGGACATCCTCCGCGCCTACCTGAACACCGTGTACTTCGGCCGCAACGCTTACGGCGTCGAGGCTGCCGCGCACGCCTTCTTTGACAAACCGGCGTCCCAGCTCACCGTCGAGGAGGGCGGCGTGCTGGCCGCCTCCATCCAGCTCCCTAGCGAGCTGGAACCGTGGACGAACCGCCAGGCTGCGGAGCAGCGCTGGAACTACGTCATGGACGGCCTGGTGGAGATGGGCAAGGTCACCCCGGAGCAGCGCGCGGGGATGGTATACCCGGAGACGCGCGACCCGGCCTCCTACTCCGCCTACACCGAAGCCACCGGCCCGAACGGCCTGATCAAGAACCAGGTGATCAAGGAGCTCGAGGCCCTCGGCATCACCGAAAGCGACCTGACCAACCGCGGTTTGCAGATCACTACAACTATCGACGCCGCGTCCCAGGCCAACATGGAGCGAATCGCTCGCGAGCGCCTGGCCAACCTGCAGGAGGATGCGCGCACTGGTGCGGTGGCCGTGGATCCGTCGACAGGCGCGGTGCGCGCGTACTACGGCGGCGACGACCCGTCCGGCTGGGACTACGCCAACGCCGGCCTCCAAACGGGCTCGACGTTCAAGATCTTCGCGCTCGCCGCGGCCCTGCAACAGGGCATCCCGCTGACGTCCGTGTTCGACTCGTCGCCAGTGCGCTTGCCCGGCAACATCACCGTCACCAACTGGGACGGCGGCGGAGGCGGAATGCTGTCCATGACTGAGGCCACCCGCGTGTCCTCCAACACCGCCTACATGCGCATTCAAGACGAACTGGACAACACCACGCAGGACACCGCCGACATGGCGCACGCCCTGGGCGTGGCCAAGTCCATCCCCGGCATCCCGCTGACCTTGCGCGAAAACGGCGGCCAGCCGTACGAGGGCATCGTGCTGGGCCAGTACCAGTCGCGCGTGCTGGACATGGCCACCGCCATGGCAACCCTGACCAACCGCGGCCTGATGCACCCGACCCACTTCGTGGAAAAGATTGAGGACGCCACCGGCGAGGTCCTCTACCAGGTGGACAAGGACTACACCGAGCGCCGAGTGGCCGAGCAGGTCGCCGACAACACACTGCAGGCCATGCAGGGTGTGGCTGGCTACTCCAACGCCGTCCTCGCAGGCGGCCGCCAGTCCGCGTCCAAGACCGGCACCGCCCAAATGGGCGACACCGGCAACAACAAGGACGCCTGGATGGTCGGCTCCACCCCGCAGCTCGCCGTGGCCGTGTGGGTGGGCACCGCCGACAACACCTCGCCAATCTTTAACGAGTGGGGCGGCATCATGTACGGCTCCAACACCCCGTCCCAAATCTGGAAGGAGTTCCTGGACACCGAACTGGAAGGACAGGAGTTCCAAAGCTTCCCCAACGCCAGCCCCGTTTACTGGGGAGTTAACCCTTACTCCGGCGGTACCGGCCTGGGTGGCTATTACTCCAACCCGACGCCGAGTTACACCGGAAACACCTCTCAGGCTCCGTCCGCGCCGAACTCCGCGGAGCCGGAGGCCCCGGCGAGCCCGGCCGCGCCGGAAGCACCTGGCGAGCAGCCTGCACCGGCCCCCGCGCCCGCTCCGGCCCCCGCACCCGCACCCGCGCCCGCGCCTGCCCCGGCCCCCGCTCCGAATATCAGCGACGCAATCAACGACGTCCTCGACCAATTCCAGGGAGCGTTGCAGTAAATGTCCGAGTCGACGCAGACCCAGCAGATCACCTGGCCGGATCCGGCTGACCGCGTCCAGCCGGGCCGTACTGAGCCGCTCGCGCGCGGCTGGGTGGAATTCCTCGGCGGGCCGATGGGCCGCTTCGCCCAGATTGGCCGCGCCCGCTTCTGGACGCCGTTGCGCTCCATCATCGCCGTCGCCTACGTGTTCCTGTCTTTCGGCCTGCTGCAGAAGGCGCACTGCGCCGGCGGCAAAGCTGACGACAACGGCATCATCCAGCTCAACTGGGACGGCAACCGCCAGTACACCGCAGCCTGCTACAACGACATCATTCCGCTCTACGGCGCCCGCGGACTGGACAAGGGCGGCTTCGTCTACGACTACTCGTGGGTGGAAGAAGGCCTGACCCGCTACATGGAATACCCGGTACTCGCCGGCCTGTTCCAGCAGCTGTCGGCCTGGCTGTCGCGCAGCACCTACTTCCTGGTGGACAACTTCGTGCCGGACTCCGGCTGGTACTTCTACGTCACCGCGCTTTTGATGTCCATCATCTGGGTGATCACTATCCGCATGGTCGCCGAGCTCGCGGGCAACCGCATCTGGGACACCCTGCTCGTCGCAGGTTCGCCGCTGCTGATCGTCCACGCGTTCACCAACTGGGACATCCCGTCGATCTTCTTCGCGGTGGCCGCGATGCTGGCTGCGCGCAACCGGAAGTTCTGGCTCGCCGGCGTGCTCATTGGCCTGGGCACCGCGTTCAAGCTGTGGCCGATCTTCCTGCTCGGCGCCTACCTGACGGTGGCGCTGCGCAAGCGCGACCTCGCCCCGTTTGGCAAGATGCTCGCCGCAATGGTGGTGTCCTGGCTTGTAGTGAACGTGCCGGTCTACCTGCGCAACCCGGACGCCTGGGGCGAGTTCAACCGCCTCAACACGGACCGCGGCTGGGAGTGGACCACCATCTACGCGGTGATCTCCCGCATGACCGGCTGGACCGGCTTCGACTCAGGCGAGGGTGCCCCGGTGATCCTCAATGCCGTAACGCTGATCCTGTTCCTGCTGGGCTGCCTTGGCGTGCTCATCCTGGGCCTGAAGGCGCCGCAGACCCCGCGCATCGCGGAGCTGGTGTGCCTGATCGTCGGCCTGTTCCTCATCTTCAACAAGGTGTGGAGCCCGCAATACTCCCTGTGGTTCGTCATCCCCGCCGTGCTCGCGCTGCCGCACTGGCGTCTCCTACTGAGCTGGATGGTCGTGGACATGGCTGTGTGGCCGGTGCTGATGTGGCACATGATGGGCGCGGACAACATGGGCGTGCCGGGGTGGTTCCTCAACGTGGTGATCATCTCCCGCGACGCCTTCATCATCGTCATCATGGTGCTGGTGGTGCAGCAGATCCTGGGCCGCCGCCGCGACAAGGTCCGCGACGCCCACAACGGTCACGATCCGCTGATGTCGCTGCCGCAGCAGTGGAAGGAGCCTTTGCCTATCGACGCCCCTCCGGCCCACCCCGAACCGGCTAGCACCGAGCCGGTTAGCACTGAGCCGGCGAAGGCTTAGCCGATGAACGCCACCACAATCCTGGGCATCGCCTCCATCGTGGTGGCGTTTTTCCTGTTCAGTGCCTCGTTCTACTGTGCGGTGAAGGGGCGGAAGCGAACGTCGATAAGCTTCGGCTTAGTGGCGTTCCTCTTCATGACCGTTATCCCGGTCTCCCTCGCCCTCTTCTCGGCGGTGCCCAACCCGCACTAGGCGGAAATGTGACCCACATCGCGCCCAATGCGAGTGCGCGGAAGTGCAGTTGAAAATATCATGTGGGTGACCTGTTTGTTTCCGGAATTCCGGTGCCTGAAGGGATTTGTGTTGAAGACTCGCATTCTCGCCTCCCAACTCGTTGTCGCGCTCGCCGTCAGTGGTATCGCGCCCTCGGCCATCGCCGCCACTGTTGGCCCGAACGGCGGGCGGATGTCGATTGCTCCGAACGGCTTCTGCACGGTGGCTCTGAATTCTCAAGAAGCGGAAACCTACGCCACCTGGTTCAATCTTCGCGCTAAGGCCGTGTATGCCAAAGCGGCGGTAGAAGCATTCGAGCGGTTGTACCCGGGCACGGATCAACTTGCGCAGGAGTTTCGTGAGGAACCGTCGCTTGCAAAGCTTGTCGACGCTCACGCGAACCACGCATACAGCGAACTCTCCGTTTTGGGTGAGAGGCAGGATCAGACCGAGGAGCGCTACGTGGCCCGCCTTCAGCAACTGGGCCTGGAAGTAGGGGCGGCAAAGCATCTCGTAGGGGAGCTCACAGAGGCTGCGATCGCGGAAGCGAGGCCGAAGGCGAAGCCCAGTGACATGGCCGAGCGTGAGATGTCTGCCCCCAGTCACGAGGATGCTGCCGTCGTTCGTGGGAAGCGCGTGAACCGGCAGGATTTTGAAGACGCGGCATGGGGCGCCTTTGTCGCGGAAGCGAACCTGTCTGGCGGGGAGCGCTCCAAGTTCCGCGAGACGTTCCTTGCCGTCAAGGATGTGCAGCTGGCGGTAGGTGCGACAACGGCGTACCTGGAGGTTGATATGCAGGCTCGGGTCGCGTGTGCCGACGGAGGCAATCTCAAGGTGAAGTATCCGGCCAGCGTAGAAGAGTTGGAAAAATGGAACATCGACTCGTTGCGGGGCCCGGGCGCTCCAGGTGGACTCGATGATTCTGGCTCTACGGTTGAAGGTGGGGTGCTCACTGCGGTCACCATTGCTGTCGGCGTCCTTGCAGCACTCGGCATCGCAGTCGCTTTTGGGGCGCCGATGCTGGGGATCCAGCTGCCAGGGTTGCCGACGCTGCCGTTCTAGCCGGTAACTTCTCGGCGGTGCCCAACCCGCACTAGCCGGATTTTGTACGAATCAACATTTCGGCCGATTCCCGCGTTGCAAACGTGCAGGTCAGGTTTTGGCCCCGTTGATTCGTACACAAAGTGGGTCCGCACCAATAGTTGGTGGACCCGGGGTTGTCCGCAATGCGGAGTCCTGGCGGGCTGGATTCGTAAAAGCTGACGATCGGGCCGTTTTGGCGTCGCGTTTACCCAGGTCGCGAAATCGAATCGTCAACTTTTGCGAGCAGCCGCTCCGACGCGCCCCAGATTGCTGGGTGCGCACCAATAGTTGGTGGTGGCGAGATTGTCCGCAATGCGGAGTCCGCGCACGCTCGCGGGAAACCTAAGGTTTTGAGCTGGGTAAACCGTGGGGTAGTCTGTTCGGGTTGCTTGACGCAACGACCCTCCTGCCATGACCACAAGGGTGATGGCCGAAACAATCAAGACCATAGGAGGTGATGAGGTCCGTGCGTCACTACGAAGTAATGATCATCCTCGATCCGCAGCAGGATGAGCGCACCGTTGCCCCGTCCCTGGATAAGTTCCTGGAGACCGTCCGCAAGGACAACGGCAAGGTGGAAAACGTTGATGTGTGGGGCAAGAAGCGTCTTGCTTACCCGATCAACAAGAAGGAAGAGGGCATCTACGCCGTTATCAACCTCGACTGCGAGGCTGACACGGTCAAGGAGCTCGACCGCGTGCTGAACCTGAACGAGAACGTTCTGCGTACCAAGGTTCTGCGTACCGATAAGTAAGAACCGGTAGGCTCAGAAACCACACGATCAGCAGGTAGGAAGGTTTAGGACATGGCTCAAGGCGATACCCCCATTACCGTTGTCGGCAACTTGGTTGCGGACCCGGAGCTGCGCTTCATCCCGAGCGGCGCCGCAGTTGCGAATTTCCGCATCGCGTCAACGCCCCGCACTTTCAACCGGGAGACGAACCAGTGGGAAGACGGCGAAGCCCTGTTCCTGACCTGCAACTGCTGGCGCCAGATGGCGGAAAACGTCGCGGAGTCCCTGGCCAAGGGCATGCGCGTTGTTGTCACCGGCAAGCTGCGTCAGCGCTCCTACCAGACCAAAGAGGGCGAAAACCGCACCGTGCTCGAGGTCGAGGTCGACGAGGTCGGCCCGTCCCTGAAGTACGCCAGCGCGTCTGTCACCCGCAACCCGCGTGAGGGCGGTGCGGGCGGCTACGGCGGCGGCAACCAGGGAGGCCAGCGCGGCGGTTTCGGTGGAAACCAGGGCGGTTTCAACCAGGGCGGCCAGGGCCAGAACCAGGGCCAGAATCAGGGCCAGGGTGGCTACAACCCGGCAAACGGCGGCTTCGGCGGCCAGAGCCAGGGCCAGGGCAACCCGAACCAGTCCCAGCCTCAGCATGATCCGTGGGGTTCCGCCCCTGAGGCCGGCGGTTTTTCCGGCGGCGCGGGCGATGAGCCACCGTTCTAAACGACAACCACACATCAAGCATTTTTCACCATAAGGAAGGTTAGGATTATGAAGCTGATCCTCACCGCTGCCGTCGAGAAGCTTGGCGAGCCTGGAGAGGTCGTCGAGGTCAAGGACGGTTACGGACGCAACTTCCTGCTCCCGCGCGGCCTGGCTATCCCGGCTACCCGCGGCGCAGAGAAGCAGATTGAAGACATTAAGCGTGCCCAGGCTGAGCGCGAGGTCCGCGACCTGGATCACGCGAAGGAGCTGCGTGACCAGCTCGACCAGCTCAAGGGCGTCAAGGTTGCTGTGCGCACCGCTAACAACGGCAAGCTGTTCGGCTCTGTGAAGCCGGCTGACATTGCTGAGGCCGTGAAGGCTGCTGGCGGCCCGAACCTGGATAAGCGCCGCATCAACGTGCCGAAGGGCCTTGTTACCAAGACCGGTGGTTACCAGGTCAAGGTCAATCTCCACGATTCCGTGGAGGGCAAGGTGAACTTCGAGGTCGTAAGCGCATAAAGCATTCGCTTATCGACGACTGCTCCGCCTGAGAACGGATAACGCAGTCCAACGACAACAGCATTTGAGGCGCGGGTCCCACTTGTGAGGAGTGGGGCCCGCGCCTTTTTGTGTGCCGATACAATACCGCCCATGACGTTTTCCGTGGCGCGCCGTGCGCGCACTTTGGCCGTGTCCCTCCTGCTTGCGGCGGCTACCGCGGTTGGTCTTGCCGCCCCGGCGCAGGCGGTGGCTGTCTATGCCGGCGATAGCATCCGCGTCGCCTATAGCGACGGTTCCCGCTACGGCTGTTCCCTCAACACGGTGGCGCACCGCGACGGGCGGGCTTATGGCGTGACGGCGGGCCACTGTTTAGCGCCTATCGGTGGCGCGGTGCCGGTGGCGGTTTACGCGGCGGATAACCGCACGAAGATCGCAGGCGACCTGCGCGATTCGGGTTATGAGATGCGCGGCGACAACACGCTGGGAAGCCCGCTTCGCGACGTCGCCTGGTTCCCGCTGGACGGCGGAGTCACAAACGCTGCGGCTGCCCGTGGCGGGGCGGTGGATATCCCGGTCATCGGCGCGGTAAACCCGCTGTCGGATGCTGTTCAGCGGATCAACCCCACCCGCCGTGTGGCGGGCTACCACCCGGTGACTGCGGTGAAGCCGGGCCAGATTGTGTGCAAGGACGGCGCGCGCACCTCGCGCACTTGCGGTCCTGTGCTGAAGGTGAACCCGGACACCGGTGAGCTGGCGGTACTGATCCTGGCGCTGCACGGCGATTCCGGCGGGCCGGTCTACACCGTGAACCCGGACGGCAGCGCCAACATCATCGGCGTGGTCTCCGGCACGGCGTTCGGAGTGCTGCTCGCGGTGGACGGTCTTCTGCCGCTGCCGGCGAACCTGAGGTAGCGGTGTTTCTTACCGCGATCCGCATCGACGCGCCGGTGGGCGGCTATGCCCGTGATCTGCCGGTGGTGCGTCGGTTGGCCGATAGGCCGCTTGAACTCGCGCAGACCACGATCCTCACCGGAGACAACGGTTCCGGTAAGTCCACGCTTGTAGAGGCCATTGCGGTGGCCGCCGGTGCCAACGCCGCGGGCGGGTCGCGCCACGCCCGCTTTGAGGCCGCGGACCACTCCCAGTTGCACGCCTCGCTCACGCTGACCCGCCGTGAAAACCCGCGCGATGTGTTTTTCCTTCGCGGCGAAACCTACCTCGACCTTGCCGAATACCACGAGTCCCTCGGCCCCAGGGACCGGTTGCACGACCTCACCCGACGCAGTCACGGACAGGGCATCATGCGCATGGCCCGCGAACGCTTCAGCCCGGGCTCGCTGGTCATTCTGGACGAGCCCGAAGACGGATTGTCGGTGTTTTCGCAGCTCGAGCTGCTCGGCCTGCTGGCGGTGTTGACCCGCCGGGGCGCGCAGGTGCTCATAGCCACGCACTCCCCGGTGCTGCTTGCCGTCCCCGACGCCCGCATCGTGTCCGTCCCCACGCTAGAGCCTGTGCTTTTCCGCGACTGCGAGCCCGTCACCGCTACCCAGGAGTTCGTCCGCGACCCAGCCGGCACAGCAAGGTTTTTGGTGGAGCCATGATGTTTCTCGAACACGTCTCGGTTGACCCGGCGGCGGCCCCGGCATGGGCGCTCGACGCGCCGGCAGTAGGTTTCGTCGCGGAGTTCGGCCTCCCGTTTACCCGCCCGATCACGCTGCTCACCGGCGGAAATGGGGTGGGAAAGTCCACCCTGCTTGAGGGGATTGCGCGGGCGTGGGGGTTTGCGGTGGAAGGCGGTACGTGGGGCGTCGGTAAGTCTGGCCCCCGCGACCCGATGTTTGGCGCGCTTAAGCTGCGGACCGGGCCGCGCGCGAAGGCCGGGTACTTCTTGCGTGGCGAGACGCACACGCGCGTGACGGAGTTCGGCGGCCGGTCGCACGGGGAGTCCGTGATGGAGCTGACCTCGCGGCTTATCCCGGATGCGCTGTACCTGCTGGACGAGCCCGAATCGGGGCTGTCCCCAGTGGCGCAGATGGCACTGGTGGCGCAGTTGCATGCGCTAGGGGAGGCGGGTGCGCAGGTGATTGCGGTGACGCACTCGCCGATCGTGCTGGGTGTACCGGGCGCGGAGATCGTGGAAGTCGGTGAGCATGGCATGGATCGCGGCCTGGCGGTGGAAGACACGCTCGCGTTCCGGGCGATGCGCGACTTTCTGGCAGATCCGGAGGGCATCGCTGAATACATGGCGGACTGGGCGGAAGACGAGCTGGGTTAGCTGGCTAGCTCCTGTAAGCGAGCAGCGATATCGGATACTTCAGGGTGCCCATATCTTTGATATGGAATCCCCGGAGTTCGACCCATTCGGCGATGATTTCGACCTGGAAGAGTGAGCGAGGATCCGTCATGCGTCCTTCAACCGGTCCATGAGTCTCGATCGGCTCTGGAAAATGCGATCCAGCTCAGCATGGGCGTGCCTACGAGCTTCTTCCTTCTCCCATTCCTGGTGAACCAAGCGAAGCAAGGTCTGTTGCTTGTGTCCGTCTCAAATTCAGCGCCATGGTTGCAATAGTACTGTTTCGGTACCATTGTTCGAACACCCGTGTCGGGGTCGTGGTATATGGTGTGCGGCATGACTGCGACACGCGAACAAGCGGACGAACTTCTCAAGGGCATCGCGGGGCCCCACGCCGCGTTGCGCGACGACCAGTGGACGGCCATCGATTCCCTTGTCAACCAGCGCAAACGCATGCTGGTGGTGCAACGCACGGGTTGGGGGAAATCGGCGGTGTACTTCATCGCCGCGAAGCTGTTGCGCGAGGCGGGCGAAGGCCCATCCATCATCGTCTCGCCCCTGCTCGCGTTAATGCGCAACCAGGTCGAAGCGGCCGCACGCGCCGGCATCCGGGCGGCCACGATCAACTCCGCAAACATGACGCAGTGGGAGGAGATCCAGGCGGGCGTCGACGACCTGGACCTGCTCCTGATCAGCCCGGAGCGCCTCAACGCGCCGGGTTTCCGCGAGGAGGTGCTGCCGCAGCTCGCGCGGTCCGTCGGCATGCTGGTTGTGGACGAGGCCCACTGCATCTCCGACTGGGGGCACGATTTCAGGCCGGATTACCGGCGCATTGCGTTGCTTATCAGCGACCTGCCGGCGAACACCCCCGTCCTCGCCACCACCGCGACGGCGAACGACCGCGTGGTGGCCGACGTCGTCGCTCAGCTCGGGGAGGGCACCGGCGTGCTCCGCGGCGGGCTGGACCGCGAATCCCTGTCACTGAACGTGGTGCGTTTGAGTGACCCCACCCAGCGCGCCGCTTGGATCGCGCAGTACCTGGCGCAGGTGGAAGGCTCCGGCATCATTTACTGCCTCACCGTGGCCGCCGCGCACGACCTGGCGGAGGCGCTGGAGACCGCCGGTTGGAACGTGGCCGCCTACACCGGCCGTACCGAGGCGGAGGAACGCGAGCGCCTCGAGCAGGCGCTGATTAACAACGAGTTGAAAGCCCTGGTGGCCACCTCGGCGCTCGGCATGGGGTTTGACAAGCCGGACCTCGGTTTCGTGGTGCACCTAGGCGCGCCGAGCTCGCCGGTGAGCTACTACCAGCAGATCGGCCGCGCCGGGCGCGCCACCGACCACGCCGAGGTGGTGCTGTTGCCCGGCCCGGAAGACCAGCGCGTGTGGGAGTACTTCGCGTCCGTGTCCATGCCGGAGGAGCCAGTGGTTAAGCAGCTGCTGGGGGCGCTCGGTGACGAGCCGGTGTCCACCCCGAAGCTGGAAAACGCCGTGGATTTGTCGCGCTCGCGCATCGATCAGGCGCTGAAGGTGCTCGACGTCGACGGCGCGGTGCGCCGCGTCAAAGGCGGCTGGGTTGCCACTGGCGAGCCCTGGGCCTATGACCACAAGCGCTACGACGGCCTGGCGGACGCCCGCGGGCGCGAACAGAACCTCATGCTGGCCTACGAGACCACGGACGCCTGCCGCATGGTGTTTTTGCGCAGCGAGCTGGACGATCCAACGATCGGGCAGGGGGAGCGCTGCGGGCGCTGCGACAACTGCACAGGCAACCACCTACCCACGGACGTGGATCCGGCGCTCGCCGAGCGCATAGACGCCCGCCTGAAAGCCCCCGGTGTGCCACTCAGCCAGCGCAAGATGTGGCCGACGGGCTCCGCCCGACGCGGCAAAATCAAAGGCGTTCAGGCGGGCAAGGCGCTCGGCCGGCTCAACGACGTCGCCCGCGGCCCCGCCCTGGCTCAGCTTCTGCGCGACAACGCCTACCGTCCCGCCACGAACTGGCGCGACGACCAGTGGCTCACCCGCTTCGTGGCGGTGCTGGCGGACTGGGACTGGGACACACGCCCTGCGACGGTGATCGCGCTCGGGTCGGCGGATCCGGCGAGGGCGGAGATGGTCGCCTCCACCGCGGAGGCGCTCGCCCGCGTCGGACAGATGTCCTACGGCGGGGCAGTGCGCGCCGGGGAGACCGAGGTTCAGGCGCGTAACTCCGCCTTCCGCGTCAATGCGCTGGACCGGTACTTCGACTACTCGGGGCTCGACGTGGGCGAGGGCCCGGTGTTGCTGCTTGCCGGCGAGGTGGATTCCGGCTGGTCGGTCACCGTTGCCGCAGCCGATATCGCCGAGCGATTCGGTGTGGAGGTGCTACCGCTGACGTTCGCCTCGCGCGCGTGACGTCCTCGCTGCTGTCTGCGCAACGGCCGAGCCGAGCAGGATGAGTAAGCCGAGAGGGATGAGGTACAGAAACAGGTTGATGACCGGCAGCGACATGCCCGCCTGGTACTCCTCCCAAAAGACGTGGCCGGTGGAGCCCAGGCCCACAAGTAGGCAGGCAGTGGCGATCCAGACGGCCACGGTGGTACCGCGCTGCGCGCGGGTTGCGCGGGTGTATGCGGCCGCCCAGCCGACAGAGCCCACGCTTGTCAGAACGACAACGCCGATCCCGATGAGGCATGTTGTGGCGTGGGTGAGCCTGTCACCGGCGAGTCCGATCCCCGCGACAAACGCGCCCGGCACGGCTACCACGGAAGCGAGATACGCCCAGAGAATGCTTCGAGCAGACATGGTGAAGAGCATAGGAAAGTGCTCTGGAGGCGTGCTGACGGAAGACGTAAAGCAGTGTGGATAAGTGGTCAGTTATACAGCCTGGGTAGGGGATAGGTTGTCCACTCGAGTGGACATTTCGTGGTTGTCAAATGCCGTGGTCAACGGAGTTATCCACCTATATCGTCACTATCTACTGGTGTGAAAATATACATGTCTACCTGGTAAAATGTGCTCTTTACCAGGGGTTCAAGAAGCTGAATTCACACAAATTCCACACCGCAAACCCCAACCCTGTGGAAAACTCACCCGCACATTTCCCAATTGTTCACAGCCCCTGTGGATAACTCGGTTTGCGGTTTGCGTTACGGGGTAGTCTCATACACACAGCGAAAGGGGAGACCATGGGTGCAGACGACAGCTTCGACGACTACGTGCCGCCGCCAGAGCCAGCCGCGGATTTCGGGGACTTCAGCGACTCCGACTTTGAGGCGTTCCAAGGCAACAATGGCAGCTCGAAGGGGCGCGGCGGGCGGGGCGGCAGCTCGTCGAGAAGCAACCGCTACTCCAACTTCAACCGCGGCAACAACGAGCTGCAGGAGTACCGCACCCCGCCGCACGACGAGCTGGCGGAGCGCTCCGTCATCGGCGCGATGCTGCTCAACCCGGACGTCATCTTGGATGTGGCGGAAAGCCTGCGCCCGGACGACTTCTACTTCCCGGCGCACCAGCTGATCTACCAGGCGGTGCTGGACCTATTCGCGCAGGGCAGCAACATCGACGTGCTGATCGTCGCCGGCCGCTTAGACCGCATTAACGAGCTCGAGCGCGTCGGCGGCGCGCCTTACCTGCACACGCTGATCTCTGAGGTGCCGACGGCCGCGAACGCGCGCTACTACGCGGAGATTGTGGAGGAGAAGTCGATCCTGCGCCAGCTGGTCAACGCCGGCACGCAGGTGGTGCAGCTCGGCTACGAGGGCGAAGAGGGCATGGAGGTCGACGCCATCGTCGACCATGCCCAGCAGAAGGTCTTCAACATCACCCGCAACCAGTCGGGCGAGGATTACCGCCCGCTGTCGGACCTGCTCAAGCCGACAATCGACGAGCTGACCATGATCGCCTCGGGCGGTGCGCTCGAGGCGGGCGTGCCCACCGGGTTCATCGACCTGGACAAGCTCACCAACGGCCTGCACGCCGGCCAGATGATCATCATCGCGGCGCGACCGGGTGTGGGTAAGTCCACGCTCGCGCTGGACTTCATGCGCTCCTGCTCCATCCACCAGAACAAGACGTCCGTGATCTTCTCTCTGGAGATGAGCGCCTCCGAGATCATCATGCGCATGCTGTCCGCGGAGACGGAGATCAAACTCTCCGCGATGCGCTCGGGCCAGATGGAGGAGCGCGACTGGGAGAAGCTCACCCACCGCCTCACCGAGATCCAGGACGCGCCGCTGTTTATCGACGACTCGCCGAACCTCACCATGATGGAGATCCGCTCCAAGGCGCGCCGCCTGAAGCAGCAGCACGGCCTCGACCTCGTGGTGGTGGACTACCTGCAGCTAATGAGCTCCGGCAAAAAGGTCGAGTCCCGCCAGCAGGAGGTCTCGGAGTTCTCCCGCCACCTCAAGCTCCTAGCCAAGGAGCTCGAGGTGCCCGTGATCGCCATCTCCCAGCTCAACCGTGGCCCGGAGGCGCGCACCGACAAGCGCCCGCAGCTCGCTGACCTGCGTGAGTCCGGCTCGCTGGAGCAGGACGCCGACATGGTGTTCCTGCTCTACCGCCCGGACTCACAGGACCGCGACGACGAGCGCGCGGGCGAGGCGGACATCATCGTGGCGAAGCACCGCGGCGGCCCGATCGACACGATTCCGGTGGCGCACCAGCTGCACTACTCGCGCTTCGTCAACATGGCGCACGGCTAGTAAACCTGCCCTATGAACAGTTAGGCATGGCTTTCCAACGGTGACACGCTGCGAAAACGCGTTTATGATTCAACAGCACAACGCCGAAGTAGCAAAGGAGAAAGCCATGACCGTGCGTTCCATCAACGGCCCCGCCGCCTGCGCGAGCACGGTGGCCAAGCTCGACCCCAGCATTACCGTTGCCAAGACGGGGGAGAACACCCTCCTGCTCAACCTGCCGCGAAACATCGAGGAGATCGACAAGGCGACGGAGGACAAGTCGCTGCTGTCCCGCATTTCGCGCTTCTTTGCTTAGCGACGAGCTCCGCTTTCCCTAGCCAATCGCCACCCCACGCTGCTCCGGCAGCGTAAACGCCGCCACGCAGGCCAGCGCGAAGGCGGCGGCGAACACCCCGAATACCGCCGTCGAGCCGCCTAAGGCGAGCACCGGCGGGACAATCAGTGGTGCGAGAATAGAACCGATGCGCCCGAACGCCGCGCCCGCGCCCGTGCCGGTCGCGCGGATAGCGGTGGGGTAAAGCTCTGGGCCGATCGCGTACAGGGCGCCCCACGCCCCGAGGTTGAAGAAGCTGAGCAGGCAGCCCGCGGTGATGATCTGCCATTCGGCGCTGGCCATGCCGTACGCGAACGCGGACAGTGCCGAGCCGGCGAGGAAGCTTGCGAGCGTGACGCGGCGCCCCCACCGCTCGATGAGCCAGGCGGCCGCGGCGTAGCCGGGCAGCTGCGCCAGGGTGATGATCAGCGTGAAGGTGAACGATCGCACCAGCGAGAACCCCTGCTCCACGAGCAGCGACGGGATCCAGATGAACGCGCCGTAGTAGGAAAGGGACACGCAGAACCAGATCACCCAAAACGCGGCGGTGCGCCCGCGCAGGTCCGGGCCCCAGATGCCGCCGTTGACGTGCTGTTCTTGCGGTGGCGCGGCGGTGTCGTAGTCCGTGGGGTCAGCCTCGGACTCGAAGTCGCGGACGATCCGCTCGGCCTCGTCGTGCCGGCCCACTGATTCGAGGAAGCGCACGGACTCCGGCAGCCCCATGCGCACGTAGATCGCGTACAGCGCCGGTGCTGCGCCGAGCGCGAAGCCCCAGCGCCAGCCGTTGTCGCTTTGCGCTACTACGAAGGTGCCGATGGCGGCGGCCATGATCCAGCCCACCGCCCAGAACGCCTCAAGCAGCACGACCATGCGGCCGCGCACCCTGCGTGGCGAAAACTCGCTGACCAGCGTGGACGCCACCGGCAGCTCCGCACCGAGCCCGAGGCCCACCAGGAAGCGGAACACCATCAGGGACGCCACCGACCACGCCAGCGCCGACGCGCCCGTGGCTAGGCCGTACAGCAGCAGCGTCGCGGCGAAGACTTGGCGCCGGCCGATTTTGTCGGCGAGCAGCCCGCCCAAGCTCGCGCCGACCGCCATGCCGACGAACCCGATTGAGGCGATCCAGCCGGTGGTGGTGTTGTCCAAATTCCACTGCGCGGCCAGTGCGGCGAGGATGAAGGACACCAGGCCGATGTCCATCGCGTCCAACGCCCAGCCGATGCCGGAGCCGACCAGAAGGCGTTTGTGTTTTCGGGTGACCGGCAGGCGGTCGAGGCGCTCAGTGCGGGTGAGCTGATCGGGAGAGTTCATCCGGGGGAGTGTAGATCGCGCCGCACCGCCCTTCACCCGCTAATATTCACGTGCGTGAGATGAGACCGAGTTAAACGCCCGCAGCCGCAGCGAGTTCGACACCACGAACACGGAACTCAACGCCATAGCGATACCCGCGAGCATCGGGTTGAGGAAGCCCAGCGCCGCCACCGGGATGAGGATGACGTTGTAGGCGAACGCCCAAAACAGGTTGCCCTTGATCGTCCTCAACGTTTTGCGCGACAGCCGGATCGCGTCGGCCGCGGAGGTCAGCGAGTTGCGCATAAGCGCAATGTCCGCGGCCTCGATGGCCACGTCCGTGCCCGCGCCCATGGCCAAGCCCAGGTCCGCCTGGGCCAGCGCGGCGGCGTCGTTGACGCCGTCGCCGACCATGGCCACGTGCTTGCCTTCGGCCTGCAGGCGCTTAACTACCTCCACCTTGTCTTCCGGCAGGACACCAGCGGTGACGTTCGCCGGGTCGATGCCCACCTCCGCCGCGACAGCTGCGGCCGCGCCGGCGTTGTCGCCGGTGAGCAAGTGAGGCGTCAGCCCCAGGTCACGCAGCTGCGCCACAGCGTCTGCGGAATCCTCCTTCACGGTGTCGCGCACAGCAACAAGTCCTGCCAGGGCACCGTCCACCTCAACGGCCACCGGGGTCGCTCCAGCGCGCTCGGCGTCCTCAAAGGCGCCTGCCAGTCCGTCGAGCGGAACGGAGGGGCGGCCGACGCGGACCGGGCGACCGTCGATAAGCGCGGACGCTCCCTTGCCCACCTCATTCTGGAAGTTCTCCGAAGCCGGCACGTCGCTGGCGGCCTCCACGATGGCGCGGGCGATCGGGTGCTCGGAGCCAGCCTCCACGCCCGCGGCGAGGCGCAAGACTTCGCCCTCCTCGAAGCCGTCAGCTGCGACGACGTCCGCAACTCCCATTTCGCCCGAGGTGATCGTGCCGGTCTTATCCATGACCACCGTGTCCACCTGGCGGGTGGATTCGAGCACCTCAGGGCCCTTGATCAGAAGCCCCAGCTGGGCGCCGCGGCCGGTGCCCACCAGAATCGCGGTCGGGGTGGCAAGGCCGAGCGCGCACGGGCAGGCGATGATCAACACCGCCACCGCAGCCGTGAACGCGTGGGCAACACTGTGGCCCACCAGCAGGTGCCCTGCCAGCGTCACCACCGCAACCAACACCACCGCCGGGACGAAGACCTGCGAGATCTTGTCCACTAGCCGTTCCACCGGCGCCTTGCCGGCCTGCGCGTCGCGCACGAGTTTGCCCATCTGCGCGAGCGTGGTCTCGGCGCCGACGCGGGTGGCCTCAACCACCAGCCGGCCTGAGGTGTTCAGCGTCGCGCCGGTGACCGCGGAGCCCTCGGAGACCTCCACCGGGACAGACTCGCCGGTGAGCATCGACTCGTCCACCGCCGAGTGCCCGGACACTACGCGCCCGTCCGTGGCGACCTTTTCGCCCGGCCGCACGATGAACCTGTCACCCACCGCCACCTGGGCAATCGGCACGCGAACTTCCTTGCCGCCCCGGATCACCGCGGCGTCTTTGGCCCCCATGTCCAACAGCTCGCGCAGCGCCTCGGAGGACTGCCCCTTCGCCCGGGTTTCAAACCACCTGCCTAGCAGCAGGAACGTAATCACCACACACACGGATTCGAGGTAAATCTCGTCCATGCCCGCGTGCGAGGGGAAGATTGACATCTCCATGACCATCCCCGGCTCGCCCGCGTTGCCGAAAAACAGCGCCCACACGGACCACAGGTACGCCGCGGAGGTGCCCAGCGTGATCAGTGTGTCCATCGTCGCCGCGCCGTGCTTCAGGTTCACCCAGGTCGCGCGGTGAAATACGCTGCCCGCGGCGAAAAACACCAGCGTCGCCGCCGCAAACGCCGCCCACTGCCAATTCGTGAACTGCAGCGCCGGCACCATGCTCACCACCATCACCGGCAGCGACACCAGCGCCGCCCAAATCGTGGTGCGTTTCAGCTTTTCGGCTTCCTCCAGGCGCGCGTCTTCGAGCTTCTCGCTTGTCGACGCCCCTTCGGCCCCCGCCGCCTCACCCCCCACCGCGCCATCAGTCATTTCAAACGCGTCGTACCCGGCGGAGCGCACTTCGTCGATAAGCAACTGCGACGACGCCTTCGCCGGATCGAAATCGACCGTGGCGGTTTCGGTGGAGTAATTCACCGAGGCGTCCACACCGTCGAGCTTGTTCAATTTGCGCTGCACGCGCGAAGAGCACGACGAGCAGGTCATCCCCGTAACGCCTAGCTCGACGTGCTGCAATGCTATGGGGGTTTCAGTCATAACCCCCACCCTAGGCCCGACTTAGGCCAGTGTGTAACCGGCCTCTTTCACCGCGGCCGCGATGTCGTCGGTGGAGTAGCCGTCGCCCTCGACCGTGACCTTTCCGGTGGTGTGGTCCGCCTTCACCGCGGTGACGCCTGCGACGTCGGAGATCTCCTCCTGCACGCTCATTTCGCAGTGTCCGCAGGTCATGCCTTCAACGTTGAACTCGCGTCCGGCCATGGTGTGTCCTCCTTAAATCTCGATTACGTAGCCGGCGTTTTTCGCCGCCTGCACAATATCTTCGTCGGCGAAGGTGAAGCCGACAACGGTGAGGTGCCCGGCCTCGAGGTCCAAATCCACCTCGTGGGTGCCGTCCACCAGCGACAGTTCATCTTTGAGCGAATCGACCGCGACGTCGTCCTTCGGACCCGAGATCCGGTACGTCTTCGTCATGGCTGCTGCTCGCCTCCTGGTTTCCACTCGTTCCAGCCCGGCTTGGAATAGCTCGGACATTGTTAGGGTTGTACCCGTTGCAATCTCTACAACAATAACCAAAAGCTTTAAGGAGTGTACTTTGAGCACGATCGATGTAACCGAGGACACTTTCCAGGAGACCGTTACCCAGGACGGAATCGTGTTTGTGGATGCATGGGCGGACTGGTGCGGCCCGTGCAAGCAGTTCGCGCCGACGTATGAGAAGGCCTCTGAGAAGCACACCGACGTCACCTTCGCCAAGCTCGACACTGAGGCCAACCAGCAGCTCGCTTCCGCCCTGGAAATCCAGGCGATCCCGACGCTGATGGCGTTCCGCGATGGCATCCTGATCTTCCAGAACGCAGGGGCCTTGCCGCCGGCCGCGTTCGACGACCTTGTCCAGCAGGTCAAGGACCTCGACATGGATGATGTTCGCCGCCAGATCGCCGAGCAGAACGCCACCGAGCAGTAGGGTTTTTTATTCAGCGCCCGCAAGACGGGCGCTTTTTTCATGCGTACACTTGCTTAACGACGAATCCCACCACCGGAAGGACACTCCAATGGCGAACCCGTTTAGCAAGGGCTGGAAGTACCTCATGCAGTCGTTCGACACCAAGATCGACCAGAACGCAGACCCGAAGGTGCAGATCCAGCAGGCGGTTGCAGCAGCAAAAGAGCAGCACAAGGCAATCTCCGAGCACGCAGCCAACATCATCGGCAACCGCAACCAGCTGCAGATGAAGATGGAGCGTCTGATCAAGTCCCAGGAGGACCTGCAGAACAAGGCGCGCACCGCCCTGCAGGCCGCCCAGAAGGCGGAGGCAGCCGGCGACGCTGAGAAGTCTCAGCAGTTCAACAATGCCGCCGAGGTCATCGCCACCCAGCTGGTGTCCGTGGAGCAGGAGCTCGAGCAGACCAAGCAGGCCTACGCCTCTGCCGACCACGCCGCCAAGGAAGCCCAGGCGAAGCAGCAGCAGTCCGAGGCGAACCTGAAGGAGCAGCTCTCCCAGGTGGGCCAGCTCGAGTCTCAGCTCAACCAGGCCCGCATGCAGGAGCAGACGGCCAAGACCATGGACTCGATGAACCAGTTCAACGACGACAACGTTCCCACCCTCGACGGTGTGCGCGACAAGATCGAGCGCCGCTACGCCAACGCGTTGGGCCAGCAGGAGCTGATGAAGGACTCCATGACTGATCGCATGGCCGAGATCGAGTCCGGCTCCACCGACGCCGCCGCCGCCAGCCGCCTGGACCAGATCCGCGCGTCCCTGTCCGGTGAGCTTGAGGCCGGCTCCGGTGCTGGTGCCGGTGCTGGCGACGCTGACCGCCAGCTCGAGGCGGGCCCGGGTGAGGGCTCGCAGGGCGAAGCGGTGCAGGGCGAAGCGGTGCAGGGCGAAGCGGCGCAGGCGGAGGCCGCCGAGCCAGCCGTCGAGCAGAAGCCGTCCGGCAGCTCCCGCCGCGTCGCCGCCGACGCCCCGAAGACCGACGACATCCTCGCCGACGCCGAGAAGTACATGCGCGACGAGGACTAATCGCCTCCAACTAGCAGATCACAAACGGCCGCCTGACAGATTACGGCGCGAAGTGTCGGCGCCCTAGCGGATTGGTTCACTCGATGAGACCTGATCAGTGAATTATTTCCCACTTGGACGGTTGAATAATTCACTATCCCCAGGTCGTCTAAAACTCACGGCGGGATAGTTCACAAGCGAGTGAACTATCTCGCAATTGGGTCGGAAAAGGCGCCCCGAAGGCCGAAACCCCGGGGCGCCGCGAAATGCCGGAACCGCGTTAGCTCTCCCGGCGGATGTTGATGAGTACGCCGCGGATGCCGGAGTGGAACCCGTCGCGAAGGTTGACGCGCTGGGTCTCGGACAGGGTGTACTCGTGCAGGGTCTCGCAGGCGAACTGCAGCAGCGGCCTGTCGATCTCCGGGGGGAGCCCGCCGCCGGAGAGGAGGTGGGCGTTGTCCCGCTGTTCGCTGGAGGCGGCGTTTTCAAACCACCAGTTGGCGTATTGCTGCCCTACGTCGTAGGGGGTTTGGAAGCCGGCGGAGGTCCACACTTCCTCGGGCAGCGGCACGTAGCGGGAGCGCAGCTTGCGTCGCGGAGCCATCATCGAAGGCTTCGGCGCAGGCTTGGGGCCCGGCTTCGGCGCGCTCCCCGGCGTGTCCGATTTGGTGCCGGCGAGCGATGCAGGCGACGGCTTCGCGCCGCTGGCGGTGTCCGAAGAAGACGGAGCCGACGGGGCCGATCCGGCCGACTCGCTGGAGACATTCTGGTTGCCGGGTTTATTCGACTCGTTGTTGGCTTCCACCTGCGCCTCGGACGGCTCATCCATTTCTGGCTCGTCCGGGCGGTGGGTGCGTTGCTGCGGCGTTGGAGTGCCCACGATGTCGGACGGCTTCGGCACGCCACCGGGCTTGGGCGCCGGTTTCGGCGCGGCCTGCGCCGGCTGGTCGCCGTCTCGGCTGTCGTCGTCGGCTGCGTCCGAGCCGTCCCCCGAAGTGCCCGTAGCCTCAGAAACCGCGTCCGGCCCGAGCGGGTCTGGGCCCAGCCCTGGAACCTCGGTGGGGCCGACGGCTTCTTCAAGCGGAGCAGCGTCGTTAAGCGGGCGCTCTCTGATGCTCGGCGGCAGCGGGCCCTCGAGCACCTGGAGGCGCATGGCGTCGGCGAAGTCTTCGCGCGGGTCCAGGATGGTGGTGCTGTCGCAGGCGTGGCGCAGGGCGGAAGACATGGAGTCCCAGCCGAAGCCGTAGAGGTGCATGCGCGCGCCACGGCTGGTCACTTCCTCGACACCGGGGATCATGTCCGCGTCGCCGGAGACCAGCACGAAGTCGGTGAAGTTCTCGCTCATGCCGTTGATGACAAGGTCGGCGACAAGGCGGGTGTCCACGCCTTTTTGGGTGCGGCGCTCGCCCCACTCGATGAGTTGACCGGTGCGTAGTTGCACGCCGTCGCAGGTGCGAAGCGCCCGTTGGTAGCGGTGCGGGCCGGAGTCGGGGATGCCGTCGTACCAGAACTGGCGGTGGATTGGTTGGTTGAGTTGGTTGGTGATCATTTTGCCGAGGGTTGCCACAACCTCCGGCAGGTCAATTTCTAACTGTGCCCGGGCGCCGATTTCCCACGAGTTGTAAAAGCTCGCGAGCAGGTATGACGTGTCGACGAACACAAGTGTGCGTTCAAGCATGGCTCCTAAATTCCGATTCTTTTTCGTTACTAAGTTGAGTTACACGCACCATCTTGCCTGAAAAGCCTCAGTCATTCCACGTCGTAATCATCACGGTTTGCTGCGAAGCTGTTGCGCTCGACAGATCGCCGTGATAGTCAGTTAGTTACTCGAGTAACTAACCAATCAACCGGAGGGCAGGGCATGAACACTGACGCAGAGCCGCTCTTCGTGCAGATCGCCAGTTTCGTCGCCGACCTCATCGTCGACGGCACCCTGAAACCCGGCGAGCAAGCACCGTCGACGAATCAGCTCGCCCAGTTCCACGAAATCAATCCCGCGACGGCGCGCAAGGGGCTTGCATTGCTTGTCGACGATCACGTGCTGGAAAAACGCCGCGGCCTCGGCATGTTCGTCACCGACGGGGCCCGCGACCGAATCCTGGCCAAGCGCCGGGAGGACTTCGCCGGTGACTACATCGCCCCGCTCATCGACGAAGCCCTGCACCTGGGCTACACCCGCTCCGACCTCCACGACCTAATCGACCGCGTCGCAGAAAGCAGAGGCATGTACCAATGACCATCCACACCCGCGACCTCACCCGCAGCTTCGGCTCCAAGGACGTGCTCACCGGCGTCGACCTGGATCTCGGCCCCGGCATCCACGGCCTGCTCGGCCGCAACGGCGTGGGAAAATCCACGCTGCTGCGCATCCTGTCCGGGCAACTCAAACCCACCTCCGGCACCGTCGAGGTGTTCGGCGTGCGCCCCTTCGACAACGCCTTCGTCATGGACAACACCTGCCTGACCGGCGTTGATACCGCTTACCCGGGCACGTGGTCCGGCGCGGATGTAATCAAGGGCGCGCGGTTGCGCTACCGCACCTGGGACCAGCAGCTTGCCGACGCGCTGACCGCCGACTTCGCCATGGATCAGGCATTGGAAACCCGCTACGGGAAGCTCTCCCGCGGGCAGCGCGCCATGATCGCCATCGTTATCGGGCTTGCGTCCGGCACCGATCTGCTGCTCCTGGACGAGCCCTACGTCGGCCTGGACACCCACAACACCGAGGTTTTCTACCGCCACCTGCTGGACCAGGCGGACACCGGCCACACCATCGTCATGGCCACCCACCACATCGAGGACGCCGCGAAGGTGCTGGATACGGCGGTGATTCTGGGGCGTGAGGGGGCCGTCGTCAAGCAATGTGCTCCCGAAGTCGCCGATGCCTTCGCGGTTGTGGGAGGGGAGCTTTTGCCTATCGACGACGCTCCGCGCCATGCCCGCCCCGCGCGCTTCGACGACCTCATCGAGCACTACCTGGAGGTGTACTGATGAACACGACCTTGCTCGGATTCTTCCGTCACCAGTTCGTCGCGTCCTCGCTGTACAGGCTGCTGTGGATGGTGCCGCTGGCGGCGATGTTTGCACTCAGCGCGACTATTGCGGACCACCCGCTTACTGCGGTGACGACGCCTGCATTTGTGACCCTCTTTGTGATCGGCGCGCTCTCGACGGAAGAGACGGCCTACGCGGCGTACGGCATGCCCCGGGATCGGCGGTTACGGCTGACCGCGATGGCGGTGGTGCCGGCGGTGGTGATTGGCGCGGTTGTTGCGTTGCTGCTGCGGCCCGATTGGGTTGGCGTGCTGGGCGCTCTAGGTGCGCTGGCGATGGGCCTGATCATGGGGCAGCGCTACGTCACCGGCGAGGTGCCGGAGACAAGCGAGCGTGTTCGGTCGCGCTTAGGCTCACGCGGCTTCCTTGCGGAGCTGGTGTGGAAACCGCAGCTGCTGTGGGCTTTGGGTATTGCGGCGGCGCATTGCGTGATGCTCTACCTGGCGAGCTTCATCGGTAGTGAGCCTTTGCGGTTGTGGATCGGGGCGTTGCCGCTGTTGGTTTGGTACGGCATGTATTGCATGCACGGCTCGGGAATCGCTGGCCCGGACGTGGGCGCGAGCTACGGGGTGCCACGACGGCGGTGGCTTGGAGTATCGCTCGCGGCATCAGTTGTCTCGGTGCTGTTCTATACGGTCATTGTTGGTGTTGTCTCGAGTTTGAGCTGGGCCGCGGTGGTGGTCGGCGCGGCGGGTGCCTTTGCCTGCGCCGTGCTGGGATCGGCCATGAAAACCCGGCGTAGCGATATGGGGCTGTTGCCGGCGATGTTCTTGGCCATCCCTATTTCGCGCGCGGCGGAAGAGGCGTCCTTTATGGGCGGGCATGTCGTGTATTGCCTGGGCGTATCGGGGCTGTTGCTGCTCATCGGCGTTGGCATGCACTGCGCGTATTTGGGTGGCTATATGAACCCCAAACAAGCACTTAAGAACACGTAAAAAAGGCTTGTGCGCTGCGGGTTTGTGTTGTGTGTGGGGTGTGTGTAACTTATATCGAGTCAGCGAGACCGACAACGCCCCGCTGGAGAGCGAAATGAGGTTCTCTGGTTTGTGTGGCGGGCAGGAAAACAATCGCTGGCGGATTCCAAAGTCACTTTGATGCTGGCTCACTGTGTGTGGGTTGGTGTTGGGTGTGCTGGTGTTGTTTGAGAACTCGATAGTGTGCCAATGTACTTTTGTTGCGTGGGTGTGTTTGCCTGCTCTTTTTGTGCACTGTGTGGTGGACGCCTTTTTGGGTGTGTGCCGGTGGTGGCGTGGTTGAATTCCAATGATGGATCGCGTCATCTTTTTTGGTTCATAGTGTGCGTGGGGTGTGGTTGAACATGTTTCACGTATTTTGATCGGCCCTGCTTTATAACCCCGTCGGGTTGGGGTCGGTTGTTGAACCTTGTAATTTTTGGATTTTTGCCAGTCCGGCGCCTGTTTGGGTGTTGGTTGGTTTGTTTTTGGTTGGGTATTGGGCTTTTCACGGCCTGTTTCTTTCTGAAACGTTTTTTGTGGAGAGTTTGATCCTGGCTCAGGATGAACGCTGGCGGCGTGCTTAACACATGCAAGTCGAACGGAAAGGCCAGTGCTTGCACTGGTACTCGAGTGGCGAACGGGTGAGTAACACGTGGGTGATCTGCCCTGCACTTCGGGATAAGCCTGGGAAACTGGGTCTAATACCGGATAGGACCACATTTTGGATGGTGTGGTGGAAAGTTTTTCGGTGTGGGATGAGCTCGCGGCCTATCAGCTTGTTGGTGGGGTAATGGCCTACCAAGGCGTCGACGGGTAGCCGGCCTGAGAGGGTGTACGGCCACATTGGGACTGAGATACGGCCCAGACTCCTACGGGAGGCAGCAGTGGGGAATATTGCACAATGGGCGCAAGCCTGATGCAGCGACGCCGCGTGGGGGATGACGGCCTTCGGGTTGTAAACTCCTTTCGCTAGGGACGAAGCTTTTTTGTGACGGTACCTGGAGAAGAAGCACCGGCTAACTACGTGCCAGCAGCCGCGGTAATACGTAGGGTGCGAGCGTTGTCCGGAATTACTGGGCGTAAAGAGCTCGTAGGTGGTTTGTCGCGTCGTTTGTGTAAGCCCGCAGCTTAACTGCGGGACTGCAGGCGATACGGGCATAACTTGAGTGCTGTAGGGGAGACTGGAATTCCTGGTGTAGCGGTGGAATGCGCAGATATCAGGAGGAACACCGATGGCGAAGGCAGGTCTCTGGGCAGTAACTGACGCTGAGGAGCGAAAGCATGGGTAGCGAACAGGATTAGATACCCTGGTAGTCCATGCCGTAAACGGTGGGCGCTAGGTGTGAGTCCCTTCCACGGGGTTCGTGCCGTAGCTAACGCATTAAGCGCCCCGCCTGGGGAGTACGGCCGCAAGGCTAAAACTCAAAGGAATTGACGGGGGCCCGCACAAGCGGCGGAGCATGTGGATTAATTCGATGCAACGCGAAGAACCTTACCTGGGCTTGACATACACCAGATCGCCGTAGAGATACGGTTTCCCTTTGTGGTTGGTGTACAGGTGGTGCATGGTTGTCGTCAGCTCGTGTCGTGAGATGTTGGGTTAAGTCCCGCAACGAGCGCAACCCTTGTCTTATGTTGCCAGCAATTCGGTTGGGGACTCGTGAGAGACTGCCGGGGTTAACTCGGAGGAAGGTGGGGATGACGTCAAATCATCATGCCCCTTATGTCCAGGGCTTCACACATGCTACAATGGTCGGTACAACGCGTTTGCGAGCCTGTGAGGGTGTGCTAATCGCTGAAAGCCGGTCGTAGTTCGGATTGGGGTCTGCAACTCGACCCCATGAAGTCGGAGTCGCTAGTAATCGCAGATCAGCAACGCTGCGGTGAATACGTTCCCGGGCCTTGTACACACCGCCCGTCACGTCATGAAAGTTGGTAACACCCGAAGCCAGTGGCCTGTTAAAGGGAGCTGTCGAAGGTGGGATCGGCGATTGGGACGAAGTCGTAACAAGGTAGCCGTACCGGAAGGTGCGGCTGGATCACCTCCTTTCTAAGGAGCTTTTATTTTGTGTGCCCACAGTTGTGGGTGTGTGTGGTTGAGTCGCCGAGTGTGTGACTGCCACTGTTTTTGTTTTTGCCGGGTGGAGGCATACCCGCAGGTCGCCGTGTCATCGAAGGTGGTGATGGGGGTGCCTGGTTGGGGTGTGTGCTGCGTGGTGTTGGGTTGGTGGATACACCGGTTTTGCGTGACAAAAGGGGTTTTTCGTTGGTGCACTGTTGGGTGTCTGGGGCAGCATTGGTTGTTCCTGTTGGGCCCTGCGTACACGGCTGCAGTGTTTGTGGCTGTTTGTGTGTGGGGTTGTGTTGTGTGAGAACTGTATAGTGGACGCGAGTATCTTTCTTTTTTGTGTTTTGGTGTTTATACCTGTTTGTTTGTGTGTCCGTGTGTTTTGTTACGGGCGTATGGTGGATGCCTTGGCATGCTGAGCCGATGAAGGACGTGTGAGGCTGCGTTATGCCTCGGGGAGTTGCCAACAAAGCGTTGATCCGAGGATGTCCGAATGGGGAAACCCAGCACCGGTTGTGTGGTGTTACCCGCAGGTGAATTCATAGTCTGTGTGGGGGTTGACGCGGGGAAGTGAAACATCTCAGTACCCGTAGGAGAAGAAAACAATTGTGATTCCGTGTGTAGTGGCGAGCGATAGCGGATGAGGCTAAACCGTGTGCGTGTGATACCTGGCAGGGGTTGCGTGTGCGGTGTTGTGGGGCGCAAATGTTGCAGGCTGCCGACTGCAAGCGCAACGCATATGCATCAGCGGAAGCATCTGGGATGGTGCACCGGAGTAGGTGAATAGTCCTGTACGTGAAGGTGTGTGTGGTTGTGTTGTTTGTGTTCCCGAGTAGCAGCGGGCTCGTGGAATCTGCTGTGAATCTGCCGGGACCACCCGGTAAGCCTAAATACTCAGTGTGACCGATAGTGAATGAAGTACCGTGAGGGAATGGTGAAAAGTACCCCGGGAGGGGAGTGAAAGAGTTCCTGAAACCATGCGCTTACAATCCGTCAGAGCACCTTGTGTGTGATGGCGTGCCTTTTGAAGAATGAGCCTGCGAGTCAGCGGCATGTCGCGAGGTTAACCCGTTTGTGTGGGGTAGTCGTAGCGAAAGCGAATCCGAATAGGGTGGCAAGTGGCATGTCCTGGACCCGAAGCGGGGTGATCTACCCATGGCCAGTGTGAAGCAGCTGTAAGAGGTTGTGGAGGCGCGAACCCACTTAGGTTGAAAACTGAGGGGATGAGCTGTGGGTAGGGGTGAAAGGCCAATCAAACTCCGTGATAGCTGGTTCTCCCCGAAATGCATTTAGGTGCAGCGTGATGTGAGCTTGCCGGAGGTAGAGCTACTGGTTGGTTGAGCGGGACTATCATCTTAGCGACGTCAGCCAAACTCCGAATACCGGTTATAGTGGTGCATTGCAGTGAGACTGTGGGGGATAAGCTTCATAGTCGAGAGGGAAACAGCCCAGATCGCCGGTTAAGGCCCCTAAGGGTGTGCTAAGTGGAAAAGGATGTGGGATCGCGAAGACAGCCAGGAGGTTGGCTTAGAAGCAGCCATCCTTGAAAGAGTGCGTAATAGCTCACTGGTCGAGTGGTTCCGCGCCGACAATTCAGTGGGGCTCAAGCACACCGCCGAAGCCGCGGCAAACAATTTTGTTGTTTGGGTAGGGGAGCGTCGTGTGTGGGGTGAAGCCGTATCGGAAGGAGCGGTGGACTGCATGCGAGTGAGAATGCAGGCATGAGTAACGAATGGCAAGTGAGAATCTTGCCCGCCGGATGACTAAGGGTTCCTGGGTCAAGTTCGTCTTCCCAGGGTGAGTCGGGTCCTAAGGCGAGGCCGACAGGCGTAGTCGATGGTTAACGGGTTGATATTCCCGTACCCGTATGTGCGCGCCCAGTATCGAAGCGGTGAGACTAACCACCCTGATCTGCCGATCGTTGCCATCCCTTCGGGGATGGTTGGTTGGTGGTGATGCGTGGGGCCTGATCCGTTGTAGGTCAGTGATGGGGTGACGCAGTGAGGTAGCTAAGCCGCTTATTGGATTGCGGTGCAAGCGTGTGGCACGACAACATTGGTCAAATCCGGTTGTCATCAAGTGTGAGGCGTGATGCGTAGCCCGAATCGGGTGATGTTGGTGATCCTGTACTGCCGAGAAAAGCCTCTAGCGATGTGCATGTACGGCCCGTACCCATAACCGACACAGGTGGTCAGGTAGAAAATACTAAGGCGAGCGGGTGAACTGTGGTTAAGGAACTCGGCAAAATGCCCCCGTAACTTCGGGAGAAGGGGGACCACAACCGGTGACACACATTCGTGTTGAGCTGGTTGGGGTCGCAGAGAAGAGAGGGGAGCGACTGTTTATCAAAAACACAGGTCCGTGCGAAGACGGTTAAGTTGATGTATACGGACTGACGCCTGCCCGGTGCTGGAAGGTTAAGAGGACCCGTTAGGACGTTGTCCGAAGCGGAGAATTTAAGCCCCAGTAAACGGCGGTGGTAACTATAACCATCCTAAGGTAGCGAAATTCCTTGTCGGGTAAGTTCCGACCTGCACGAATGGCGTAACGACTCCCCTGCTGTCTCAACCACAGGCCCGGTGAAATTGCAGTACGAGTAAAGATGCTCGTTTCGCGCGGCAGGACGAAAAGACCCCGGGACCTTCACTATAGCTTGGTATTGGCATTCGGTGCGGTTTGTGTAGGATAGGTGGGAGACTTGGAAGCATGCACGCCAGTGTGTGTGGAGTCGTTGTTGAAATACCACTCTGACCGTAGTGGATATCTAACCTTGGCCCATGATCTGGGTTGGGGACAGTGCCTGGTGGGTAGTTTAACTGGGGCGGTTGCCTCCCAAAATGTAACGGAGGCGCCCAAAGGTTCCCTCAGCCTGGTTGGCAATCAGGTGTGTAGAGTGTAAGTGCACAAGGGAGCTTGACTGCGAGACTTACAAGTCGAGCAGGGACGAAAGTCGGGACTAGTGATCCGGCACCTACTTGTGGATGTGGTGTCGCTCAACGGATAAAAGGTACCCCGGGGATAACAGGCTGATCTTCCCCAAGAGTCCATATCGACGGGATGGTTTGGCACCTCGATGTCGGCTCGTCGCATCCTGGGGCTGGAGTAGGTCCCAAGGGTTGGGCTGTTCGCCCATTAAAGCGGCACGCGAGCTGGGTTCAGAACGTCGTGAGACAGTTCGGTCTCTATCCGCCGCGCGCGTTGAAACTTGAAGAAGGCTGTCCCTAGTACGAGAGGACCGGGACGGACGTACCTCTAGTGTGCCAGTTGTTCCGCCAGGAGCACGGCTGGTTGGCTACGTACGGGAGGGATAACCGCTGAAAGCATCTAAGCGGGAAGCCTGTTTTAAGATGAGGTTTCATTTGAGGTTCCCAGGAGACTACTGGGTTGATAGGCCGGACCTGGAAGCACAGCAATGTGTGGAGGCGACCGGTACTAATACACCAATAAACACCATTCACACACCAATAGGTTGTGAACACCGCGAAGAAACACAAAGAAACGTTTTGCTTGCGTCCACTGTGCAGTCACTGACACAACACACCAACCCGGCTACACACCGGGATGGCCAACGTGTAATTGCATAACGCTGAATTGTTGATCAGCCGCACATGCCCCAAAGGTGTGTCGGTGGTTGATGGCGGCGGGGAAACGCCCGGTCCCATTCCGAACCCGGAAGCTAAGCCCGCCCGCGCCGATGGTACTGCTCCCGGGAGGGAGTGGGAGAGTAGGTTACCGCCGACCCAACAACTTCACACAAGCACCCGCCGCACCAACACTGATGGTGCGGCGGGTGCTTTTTCATGTGCCCAATTTCATATGCCCAACCAGTGACCCACCAAATCACGTGGGTGGAAAACAGCGCGCTCGTCAACGAAACCCTCGGCCACACTCCGCATTGCGGACGACCGCACCCGCACCCATCATTGGTGCACACCAACCAATTCCGTGCCCGGGCCTCACTCCGCATTGCGGACAACCACACCCGCACCCATCATTGGCGCACACCCACCAATTCCGTGCCCGGGCCTCACTCCGCATTGCGGACAACCACGGCGGCACCCATCATTGGCGCACACCCATGAAAACCCCAGGCGGAACCACCCGGCGGGACGCGACCTGCCAACGAGGGGCCGCATAGG
This sequence comes from Corynebacterium afermentans subsp. afermentans, assembly GCF_030408355.1. Taxonomy (NCBI): domain Bacteria; kingdom Bacillati; phylum Actinomycetota; class Actinomycetes; order Mycobacteriales; family Corynebacteriaceae; genus Corynebacterium; species Corynebacterium afermentans. The sequence continues at coordinate 2,248,509 of NZ_CP046606.1, read as the reverse complement.
TTGCGGGGACAGCAGCAACGACGATGCCTACTGCGGGGCGAAAGTCGAGTACCGGACGTCGAGTACGCCCGCGTACACCGACGGACTCGACCTCCATTACTCGACCAACAACGCACCCACGAAAACCTGGGGCCGGGCCCGACTCCGCATTGCGGACAACCCCAGATGCACCCATGATTGGTGCGCACCCACCAACTCCGCACCCGGGCCCGACTCCGCATTGCGGACAACCACGGCGGCACCCATCATTGGTGTGCACCCACGAACTATAGATCGGGGCCACAGTCCGCATTGTGGACAACTGCGCCTGCACCAACAACCGGTGCTTACCCACGGACCATGTAGCTGGCGGTCTCGTAAAGGTTAACGCCGCTGTTTTCCACCTGGGCAAACAGTCGCCGAAAACGGCCCGATCGTCAACGTTTGCGAAAGCTGCCCCCACGAAACTCCGCATTGCGGACAACTCTTGGTGTACCAACTATGGGGCCGGCCCACGAAACCGCGGTTCAGGACCAGGCTCCACATTGCGGACAACACCTGGTGCACCAACAATGGGGAACACACATAAATCGTTATACAGGTAGCGGCCTAGAGTAACGGCGGCTACATGGTTGGCCAGGTCTCGCTCAGTCGGAACTTCCGTTTGCGGCCGCGCAGCGGGTCGGTGAATTCCAGAGCTGTGCATCGCAGCAGCATCGGCACCGAAAAGTCCTCGGTGCTTGCCGGCATCAGATTGGGGTAGATCCTGTCGCCGAGGATTGGTGCCGCCTCCGCCATCATTTGGACGCGGAGTTGGTGGGTGCGGCCGGTTTCGGGCTGCAGCACATACCGCCCCAGCGCGCCTGAAACGCCGTAGCGCTTTTGCAACGCCACTTCTACGGCGGGTTCTAACCGCGAAACGTTCGACACCACGGTCGAGGCGTTCGGCTCGGCGTCTGGCACCAACCGGGCAGCGGGCTCGCCGGATTCTTTGGTCAGGTGGTGGTGCCAGGGGGTGGCCGGAGGGACGTCGTGAAGCAAGGCGATTGCTTCGTATTCCTTGCGTACCTCGCGGCGCGCGAAGAGTTCCTGGTAAGCGCCGCGGATCTCGCGGCGTTTCGTCAGCAAGAGTAGTCCGGATGTTGCCCGGTCAAGGCGGTGTGCGGGCGTGAGCTCTTCGTTGCCGGTCGCGCGTCGCAGTCTCACGGTGGCGGTCTCGGTGATGTGGGACGCGCGCGGCATGGTAGCCAAAAATGGCGGTTTGTTTACGACAAGGAGGTCGTCGTCCTCAAATACCGTGGTGATTTCGAAGGGCACTGGCTTCTCGGGCGCGGGCCGGCGGTAGAAGAAGACGTCGGTGCCGGGTTCCAGCCAGGTCTCTGCGGTTAAATGGGAGCCATCGCGCTTGACGACGGCACCTTCGGCGAACCTTGCCAAGACCGCATCCACGTTGTCCTCGGGATGGCGGTGGCGCTGGGTGGACACGAGATGCCAGATGAATTCGGCGGCCGAGATACCCGGCCCTTCTGGCACGCGTGCGCGGGTGGCGCCGAGGCCGTCGCGAGGCGGGAGCGGCCCTGTATTCTTTGTCTTTTTCCGTGCCATGCTGTGTAGTAGATTAGCCGCCATGGATTTAGGGTCTTTGGTTGAACCGCTGACGGCATTTTTCTCCGAGGGTATCGGTAAGGCCATCATGGACGTTCTGAGTGTGATTTACCAGGTGCTGTTCCCCGCGAACGCCCCTGCGGCGACGCCGCAGGAACTGCCGCGCTAACACGCCGGACAGCAGTAGACTGGGGTTATAACCAGCCGATCTGAGGGAAGGTTTGTATATGACCCAGGAAGATATCGTTGTCGTTGCCGTAGACGGCAGCCCCGCCTCCGACAATGCAGTCCGTTGGGCTGCAAATACGGCGATGAAGCGCAACATTCCGCTGCGCCTCGCGGCGGCGTACTCGATGCCGCAGTTCCTGTACGCGGAAGGCATGGTGCCGCCGCAGGAGGTCTTCGACGAGCTGCAGCGTGAAACCTTGCAGACCGTGGACCGTGCGCGCGAGATCGCGCTCGAGGTGGCGCCAGACCTGCACATCGGCCACGCGGTAGCGGAAGGCTCGGCGATTGACATGCTGCTGGAGATGTCCAAGGAATCCACCATGGTGGTGATGGGGTCCCGCGGTTTGAGCGGGATCTCCGGCATGGTGCTCGGCTCGGTGTCCGGCGCCGTGGTTTCTCACGCGTCCTGCCCGGTAGTGGTCGTGCGTGAAGACAACGCTGTGACGGAAGCGAACAAGTACGGCCCTGTCGTCGTCGGCGTGGACGGTTCTGAAGTGTCGCGTCGCGCCACAGAGGTGGCCTTTGAGGAGGCAGCCGCCCGCGGTGCGGAGCTGCACGCGGTGCACACCTGGGTGGACACCCAGATCCAGGGGCCGGGAGCAGGCTACGCGGTCTCCGAGGACCACTGGAAGGCTGTGCGAGCGGAGAAGGACGAGCTGTTGAGCTCGTACCTGAATGAGCTTTCGGAGCAGTACCCGGACGTGGTGGTAAAGAAGGTCATCACCCGCGACCGCCCGGTGCGTGCGCTCGCAGCAGCTGCGCAGGGTGCACAGCTGCTGGTCACCGGCTCGCACGGCCGCGGCGGATTCAAGGGCATGCTGCTGGGCTCGACTTCGCGCGCGCTGCTGCAGGAGGCACCGTGCCCCATGATGGTCGTGCGTACACAAGATTTGTAAGCGAATTGTTACGCAACTGCATGCAATGCGTTGCTCGCCCAATCTATAAGGGGCGCATAATGGCTCCCGTACTGATTAACAATTAGAAGGGTTTGAAACACTATGGCACCTGCAATGGGTCTTATCGGTTGGATTGTTATCGGCGGTCTTGCTGGCTGGATCGGTTCGAAGATCCAGAACCGTGACGCACAGATGGGCATCGGCCTGAACATCGTGGTCGGCATTATCGGCGGTCTGCTTGGCGGCTGGCTGCTCTCCGTGTTCGGCGTCGACGTTGCCGGTGGCGGGCTGTTCTTCAGCTTCCTCACCTGCCTGCTCGGCGCGGTGATCTTGCTGTGGATCATCAATCTGGTGACCAGCAAGCGTCGATAGGCGAAAGTGTGAAATCCCTCGGGTGGAACCCGGGGGATTTTTTCGTGCCCAGTGGACTATACGTACCGGTTTGTCTATATTGATATGCGACCGACGCACGAAGGAGTTTTCCTTGGCCACCACCAGCAAGAAGAAGCCAGCGCAGCGACGCCGGGACCGGCCGAGCCCGCGCCAGCGGCTGCTGGACGCTGCAACAAAACTGTTCACCGAAGAGGGCATTCGCGTCATCGGCATCGACCGGATCCTGCGCGAAGCGGACGTGGCAAAGGCCTCGCTGTACTCGCTGCTGGGCTCGAAGGACAGCCTCGTCATCGCCTACCTGGAGCAGCTGGACGAGCAGTTCCGCGCCCGCTGGGGTGAGCGCGCAGCGAAGGCGCCGGACGCGGACGCGAAGATCCTCGCATTCTTCGACATGGCTATCGACGAAGAGCCGGACAAGGACTTCCGCGGCTCTCCTTTCCTCAACGCCGCGGGCGAATACCCGCGCCCCGAGGTGGAGTCGGAAGAGCGCATCATCGCAGCGTGCATGGCGCACCGCTCCTGGATGCACGAAACGATCACGGCGTTATTGACGGAGAAGAACGGCTACGAGTCCTCCGCGCTGGCGGATGAGCTGCTGATCTTCCTCGATGGCGGGCTGTCTGGCGCGAGGATCCTGCACAGCATCGAGCCGCTGCGCACCGCACGCGCGCTGGCGGAAAACACCTTGGGCGCGCCGCCGCCGGATTACTCCATCTAGCGCGCCGACGCTACGCTGAGCTGCATGACCACGGCCCACATGCACACGCAGCCGCGCCGCATCACCGCCTCGCAGGTGATTGGCGAGTTGCTGCTCACGTTCGGCGTGCTACTGCTGTTGTTCGCCTTCTACGAGTCTTATTGGACCAACATCGCCTCCGGCCGGATGCAGGATGAGGCGCAGACTCGCCTGGAAGAGCAGTGGGTCAACCCCCGCCAAGCCAAAACCACTGAGCTGGGCGACGCGTTCGCGCGCATGTACATCCCGGCGTTCGGCCAGGACTACCAGTTCGCCATCGTGGAAGGCGTGCAGGAGCACCAGTTGCTTACCGGCCCAGGCCACTACCCGGGCACGCAGCAGCCGGGCGAGGACGGCAACTTCGCCGTGGCCGGGCACCGCGTGGGCAAGGGCGCACCGTTTAACGACTTGGGTGCGCTGAAGGTTTGCGACGCCATCGTGGTGGAGACGCAGACCGAGTGGGTGACCTACCGCGTGCTGCCGATGTCGCAGGACCCGGGGGAGCGCCGCAGAGAGGGAATCGATTGCCTGCCCGGCGAGCTGAACGAGCGTATCGCGGCTGGCGACTACGCGCAGGTCAAGGGCCGCGAGATTACGCTTCCGGGCGACATCGAGGTGGTCAACCCCATCCCGGGCAACAGCTCGACGAAGGTGGAGCCGGGCACGGAGGGCCTGATCACGCTGACCACGTGCCACCCGCAGTTCTCCAACGCGGAGCGCATGATTATCCACGCGGTGCGCACGGAGGTGCAGCCGAAGGACCCGTCGGGTGCGGTGCCGGATGTAATGAAAGAGGTGCGATAACGATGTATGCGGCACTGTGGCGCAAGCTTCCCGGCCCCGCGCCGGTGAAGTGGCTGCTCACCCTGATCATTTTAGTGGGCGTGTTTTTCCTGCTCATGGAGGTTGTCTACCCGTGGGTGTCGTCGATGATGCCGTACAACGACGTCGCGGTGTAGCCGACTAGAGCCAGCGTGGCACCGGCGGCGCCCATGCGCGCAGTTTGGCCAGGAGCTCCTGCGGGTCGTCGGCGACGACCATATGCGCGCGGTCCGTCGGGCGCATGAAGCCCTGGTCCACCATGTGGTCGATCATCGCCACCAGCGGCGCCCAGAATTCGCTGCCCAGCAGCCCGATGGGTTTTTGGTGCAGGCCGAGTTGTTGGCTGGTCCATTCCTCGAACAGCTCGTCGAGGGTGCCGGCGCCGCCGGGCAGGGCCACGATGGCGTCGGCAAGCTCGCTCATGCGGGCCTTGCGCTCGGACATGGTGGTCACCACCTCGAGGCGCTCGAGGCCTTCGTACTGCAGCTCGTAGTTGGCTAGGTGCTCGGTGAGTATGCCAATGCTTGTCGACGCCCCTTCGGCCACCTCACCCATCAGCCCCACCTTTGACCCGCCGTAGACCAAAGTGATGTCGGCGTCCGCGAGCGCCTCGCCGAACGCCCTGGCCAACGCGGCGTTGTTCGGGTTGGTGCCCTCGCGCGCCCCGGCGTAGACGGCGATGGCTTCGATCTCGCGGGACTTCAGCGCCGGGAAAATCTCGCCGCGCAGCAGCGGTGCGAGCTCGGCATCGGGGGCCGTGGGGTCGATCCAGCGGGCCTCGGCGATCTCCGCGGCAGGCGCGGGGGACAGGCCGGTGCCGGGGTGCAAAAACACCGTGGAAGTGACGGTGCAGCCTGGCTCGTTGGAGGCGGGTGCGCTGAACTGGCCCAGGTAGCTCAAATCTTCCGGGTCGACGTCCAAGCCGACCTCCTCCCGGGTCTCGCGCAGCGCGGTGTCCACCAGCGTCTCGCCGGGCTCCGGCTTGCCGCCCGGCAGCTGGAACCGCGGGCTGGTGTGTTTGCGAACGCACAGCACGCGGCCCTGCTCGTCGGTGAACACGATGGCGGCTACGGAGATCATCACGGGACTATTCACAGGGCCAGGTTAGCGATTACTTCTTTCGCCACCGTTTCGGCCTTGACGGACTCGTGCTGGTTGGTGAACACCGCCACCGCGGTGGGCCCCTTGGCCACGGCGTACGCTGCGCCGATGCGGCCGGGCACGTCCCCGCCGCCGTGGCGGCCGCCGTCCCACCCGCCGGGCAGCGTCGCCGGCTGGGTCAGGTCCACCGGGGCGACGAAGTCCACCACGGCTCGGGCGTCTTCCACAGAATCCATGTGGCGCACCAGCACGGTCAGCTGCGGCTCCTCGGGGTAGGACCAGAACTGGCAGGCTGGCGGGTTGAAGCGGGTGTCCGTGCCCACGCCGGTGACGCGCTGGCCGTTGGTCTGCGCGACCCATTCGGTGTCCAGGTAGGGGCACTCGGTCCAGCTATCGCGCGGGGTGTCGGGCAGGGCCTGCACGGGCAGGGTGGGTTCGGGCGCGGGGGCGGCCGAAGGGTCGTCGATAGGCGAAGGCTCCTGCGAACACCCGGCGAGGGCGAGCACGAACAGGGCGGTGGGTACTCTCAGACGCATGAGCTCCAGATTAGTGCTGTTGGAGCAGCATCCCGGAAAGACCGCGGACTACCGGGCGCTCGACTCGGGCATCACGGTGCTGGCGGTGTGCCTCATGCTCGTCTCCTTCGGTGCGCTCGCGCGTATGCCGCTCAATAGCGCGCTGCTGCACATTGTGATGACCGCGGCGTTCGCATTTTTGCTGTTCTACGGCATGGTGGAGATGTACCGCTGGGGCATGTGGGGGCGTGTGGCGTGGATGCTGGGGGCGACGGCGGTGTGGGTGGCGGACATGACCGTCTCGCCAGTAGCCGTGTACTGGGTGTTCGTGCTGTTCTTCGTGGCGTTGCGCGCCTTTGACAACTGGATCGGCTACGCGTGGGTGGTGGTGTGCCTGGGCATTGCGATTGGCATGCAGGTCCCGACCGGTCTCACCCTCGGCGGGATCATGGGCCCGGCGCTGTCCGCGGTGGTTGTGGTGGCGATCGCGTACGCCTTCGACACCATCACCCGCGTGAGCCGCGAGAGGCAGCAGCTTATCGACGAACTGCTGGCCACACGCGACCGCCTCGCCGACACCGAACGCGCCGCCGGCGTGGCCCAGGAGCGCGAACGCCTCGCGCACGAGCTGCACGACACGGTGGCGCAGAACCTGTCGTCGATCCAGATGCTGCTGCATTCGGCGGAGCAGGACGTGCGGGCAAGCGGGCTGCCGGAGGATAAGGTGCAGGCGCCGCTGAGGAAGATGGAGACGGCGCGCCGGGCGGCTTCCAACAACCTGGCGGAGACCCGCGCGATGATCGCCGCGCTCGCGCCGGCGCCGCTGACGGAGTCCTCGCTGCGCGACGCGCTGGTGCGGGTGGCCGGCGACTTCGGCGAGGCAGGCGGCCTGGACATCGGGGTGGAAGTCGACGGCGAGGCGGTGCCGCTGCCGATGCGGGTGGAGGCCGGGCTGCTGCGCATTGCTCAGGGTGCGGTGTCCAACGTGATCAACCACGCCGAGGCGAGTATTGCCCGCATCACCCTGACCTACGCGCCGGAGGAGGTGCGCCTGGACGTGGTGGACAACGGCCGCGGTTTCGACGTTAACGCGCAGGGGCTCAAACCCAGCGGGCTGGGCCACCTGGGGCTGGACGCGATGCGCTCGCGCGCCGTGGAGCTGGGCGGAAAGTTGGAGATCGAGTCCGCACCCGGCGGGCCGACGGCGCTGACCGTGGCTGTGCCGGTTAGGATCAACCAAAAGACTGACCTTGATTCTAGCGAGGAGACCGACGTTGATCCGGGTACTGCTGGCTGACGACCACGAGATTGTCCGCCTCGGCCTGCGCTCCGTACTGGAGGCCGCCGAGGACATCAAAGTGGTGGCCGAGGTAGCCACCGCCGAAGGCGCGATTGCCACCGCGCAGGCCGGCGGCATCGATGTCATCCTCATGGACCTGCGCTTCGGCGCCGGCGCGGAAGGCCAGCGCGTGACCACCGGCGCCCAAGCCACCGCCGCGATTCGGGCCAACATGCCCCACCCACCCAAGGTGCTGGTGGTGACCAACTACGACACGGACGCCGACATCCTCGGTGCCATCGAGGCCGGCGCCGTGGGCTACCTGCTTAAAGACGCCCCGCCGGAGGAGCTCGTCGCGGCTGTGCGCTCCACCGCACGCGGCGATGCCACCATGTCCCCCGTCGTGCGCGACCGGCTCGAATCCCGCGAGCGCACCCCGCGCTCGTCGCTCACCCCGCGCGAGCTGGAGGTGCTGCAGCTGGTCGCCGCCGGCTCCTCCAACCGCGAAATCGGCCGCCAGCTCATGCTCTCCGAGGCGACCGTGAAATCCCACCTCGTCCACATTTACGACAAGCTGGGCGTGCGCTCGCGCACCTCCGCCGTGGCGTCAGCGCGCGAGCAGGGCGTGCTGTAGCGGCTTATTTGGACAGCTTGGCGTGCACTTCTGCCGCCAGCTTGTTCAGGTCCTCGTCGATGGAGTTGTGCGCTAGGCGGCGCTGCTCCGGGTTGGCGTGCTCGGCGTTGCGCACGGCCTGCTCCAGCTCGTCCAGGCGCACGCGCGCGTCGCCCTTGAAGCCCTCGCCGAGGTTGTCGGTGTGCTCGACGTTCTGCCGGACGGCGTCGATACGCGCCTTGAGCTCGGCGCCGCGGCCGGAGTGGCGCGCGAGATCCTGCGACGTCAGCCCCAGACCGGCGGCGCGGTTGTTCACCTGGCCCTGCTGGAGGGAGGTCAGCGCCTTGTACGCCAGCGGCAGCAGCACCGGCACCAGCACGCGTGCGGCGGAGACCCACTGCTTCGCCTTCTTCTGGGTGATGCCGGACTCCTGGATGCGCTTCAGGTGCGCCTTGGCCAGGTCCTTCTCGTGCTTCCGCTTGCGCTTCAGGCCCTTCTTCTCTTCCTTGAGCAGGCGCTTTTCCGCCTTGTCCAGGAGTTTGGCCACGCGCTCGTCGGCCTTCGCCTCCTGCTTGGCCAGCTGGCGTGCGTGCGACTGCGCGGCCTTGACCTCGGCCTTCGTCTTGGCGCGGGACTTGCGGATGGCCTCGAAAACACCCATGGTTTTATCTCCTCTAATCGTTCGCTCTAACGCCCATTCACTGTACCTTCCGGGGCACTACCCCTGCCCAGGTATCGTTTGAGGCATTGTGAGTAACGAACCTGTGCGTGCTTCAGACCTCGTGGGCTGCCGCTTCCGCCAGCGGCAGCGCCGCGCGCACCCGGACGTACCCGAATTGCCGGAGGCGCTGCTGCGCCAGCCGCAGATCGACGCCGCCCGCGCCACCGTGTTCGACCTGCTGCCCGTCAAACGCGCGGTGGGCGACGGCGCCGGCAAGACTTTTGTGCGTGTGGACATCGACCCCGGGTCGGACCGTGTGGCCGCAACGCAGGATGCTTTTCGACGCCGCGCGCACCTGATCACCAACGCCACCTTGGTTGGCGCGGTGGAGGGCATAGACGCGGAGGCGGACGTGGACGTGCTCGTGCGCACCGACGCCGGGTATTTGCCCGTGGTGATTTCCAACCACCGAGTGGCGCGGGCTCATCCGAGCGCCGAGCTTTTCATGATCCCCACCGGGCGCCTGGGCCTGGCCCAGCCGTTGACGGTGCACGCGAAGGCGCGCCACCACACCGTGGACGGCTATCGCGTCACGCTTGCGCACCTGCTGCTCGGTGAGCGCGCGGACGGCCGCGCGGCTGTGATCGGGCAGGACCGCACGCGCGCGTACCTGTGCGAGCCGGAGCGCTACATCGAGTCGCTTATCGGCGCGCTGCTGGCGCCGCTGCCAGACGAGCCCAAGCGGTTGAAACAGTGCGCCACCTGCCGTTTTTGGCCATTGTGCGAGCCGCGCCTGGTTGAGCTCGACGACATCTCGCTGCTGCTTCCGGGCGGCCGCGGCGACTACTGGCGTGAGCGCGGCATCCATACGGTGCAGCAGCTTATCGACGAAGCTCCGCCCGAACCCGCCGCCCTCGCCCGCGCCTGGCGCGCCGGCATTCCCATCCTGCGGCGATCCGATTTCACGCCCGCACCCCGCGCCGACGTGGAGGTGGACGTGGACATGGAGGCATACCTGGACCAAGGGGCCTACCTGTGGGGTACCTTCGACAGCACCGACTACCGCGCCTTCGCTACCTGGGACGAGGTCGGCGGCGACGCCGAGGAGGAAAACTTCGCCGCGTTCTGGTCCTGGCTGATGGCGCGACGGGCCGCGGCGCATGCGGAGGGCAAGACCTTCCGCGCCTACTGCTACGCCGCGGGCGGGGAGAACCACTGGCTGCGCTCGTCGGCCAAGCGCTTCGCCTCCGTAGATGCCGGGGAAGTTGCCGCGTTCATCGCCTCCGACGAGTGGGTGGACGTGTTCGCCCATGTGCGCCGTTCGCTCGTGGGCACCGACGGGCTGGGCCTGAAGGTGCTTGGTCCGGTGGTCGGCTTTGAGTGGGAAGACGACGACGTCGACGGCGAGCGCTCCCTCGCCCTGCGCCGCGCCGCCCGGTTTGGCGACCAGGCTGCCCGCGACATGCTGCTGCGCTACAACGAGGACGACTGCCGCGCCACCCGCGCGGTGCGCGACTTCCTGGACGCCGGCGCGCCGGGCGTGCCGGAGTTCGGCAGCGTGTAATCGAATCTGCTAGTTCATCATTTGGGGCAACTAGCAGATCACGTGTCCAACTTTCTGATTGCCCAGGTGATGTTGAAACTGAGTGCCAGTAAGGAGCGGATCTGCTAGTGGTACTTTTGCGCAACTAGCAGATCAGTACCGCTCCGCCTTCCACAGCGCCGTTGACACCAGTGCCAGCCCGCCGAGCAGCGCCACCAGCACCGCGACGAACCCTGCCCACGGCAAACCCTCGTACGCCCAGCCGGTCGCCGCACCCAGGATGGACGAGCCCATGTAGTAGCAGAACACGTACATGCTGGACGCTTCTGCGCGGTCGCGCTCGGCAATGAGCCCGACCCAACCGGAGGCCGTGGAGTGCAGCGCGAAGAAGCTGGCGGTGAACACCAGCAGGCCCGCCAAAGCGATCCAGAGGCTCGGCGCTGCGACGGCCAATGCGCCCAACAACATCATCGTCGCGGAGGCGAGCACGACCACGCCGCGCCCGTAGCGTCGTGAAAGTGCCCCGGCCCGCGCGCTGGACCAGGTGCCGGACAGGTACACCACGTACACCAGGCCCGACAGTGCCGCGGGCAGCCCGTAGTCAAGCACGGCGCGGAAGCCGAAGAAGTTGTACATGGACACGAACACGCCCATGGCGATGAACGCGGTGGCATACAGCCCCACCAGCCGCGGGTTGCGCAGGTGGCCCAGCATCGCGCCCACTTCGACGCTGGGGCGTATCGACGCCTTCGGCACGAAGTTGCGCTGCTGCGGCAACGCCCACGCCGCCAAGGCCGCCAAGGTGAACGCCACGAGCGCGCTGCCGAACATGGCCCATCGCCAGGAGGTGACCTCCAGAAGCCCGGCGGGGATAAGGCGCCCGCTTAAGCCCCCGATGGAGTTACCGGCGATGTACAGGCCCATCGCGCCGGGCAGGTCGCGCGAATCGAGTTCTTCGGACAACCAGGTCATGGCAACAGCCGGGGTGCCGGCGATGAGCGCGCCCTGCACCGCGCGCAACGCGATGAGTTGCCCCGCCGTCTGCGCCAGCGGGAGTGCGAGGCCGAGCGCGGTCGCGCCCAGCGCCGAGACCACCAGCACGCGCCCGCGGCCGTACTTCTCCGACAGGATGGAGGCAGGCACCACGCACAGTGCGAGCGCGCCGGTGGCGGCGGAGACGGTCAGCGCGGCGGTGGACGGGCTCACCGCCAACTCCGTGGTGAGCGTGGGCAGCAGCGCTTGTGTTGCGTACAACGCGTTGAAGATGGCTAGCCCGAATGCGAGCATGGCCCACGTTGCGCGACGGTATTCCGGGCTGCCTTTCTGCATGCCCACCATGCTAGGAAAGAAAAACCCCGGCCGGGCACAAATGTGCGGGGCCGGGGAAGGGCGGTAGCTTAACGTCGTTAAGCGGATGCCTTTGCGTAACGCTCGTTGACGTCGTCCCAGTTGACAACGTTCCACCATGCCTCAACGTAGTCAGCCTTGACGTTCTTGTACTGCAGGTAGAACGCGTGCTCCCACATATCCAGCATGAGCACCGGGGTGAAGTCCACGGAGATGTTGCCCTGCTGGTCGGTCAGCTGCTGGATGATCAGGCGGCCGGCGATGTGGTCGTAGCCGAGCACTGCCCAGCCGGAGCCCTGCAGGCCGGTGGCCACGCCAGCGAACTGCTTCTTGAAGGCCTCGAAGGAACCGAAGTCGCGGTCGATCGCCTCAGCGATCTCGCCGGTCGGGTTGCCGCCAGCGTTCGGCGCCATGTTCTTCCAGAAGATGGAGTGGTTGGTGTGGCCACCCAGGTTGAACGCCAGGTTCTTGGACAGGGCGCGCAGGCGGTCCGGGTTAGCCTCACCGTTGCGCTCAGCCTCGAGGGCCTCGAGAGCGGCGTTGGCGCCAGCGACGTAGGTCGCGTGGTGCTTGTCGTGGTGCAGCGTCATAATCTCAGAGGAGATGTGCGGCTCCAGCGCGTCGTATGCGTAGGGGAGATCGGGAAGCTCGTAAACAGCCATGATTGATTCCTTTCGTCTGCGAATCAGTTGCGGGCCCCATGGTAGAGAAAATTTGGGAACAGTGTTGTGAGGTAATCCGTTGTAGGGGGCATGGGATTTCTTTTCGCACCTGAGCCAAAGCTTGTCGACGCCAACTCCGCCCTCCCCGGCCGCCCCGAGCCCATCCTCGCCAACCCGCGCGAGCACGCCGTGCTGGGCACACCCACCACGGGGCCGTGGCGCGAGGGACAAAAACGCGTGCTGGTGGGCATCGGCTGCTTCTGGGGCGCGGAGAAGATGTACTGGCAGATGGACGGCGTGAACTCCACGTCGGTGGGCTACGCCGGCGGGATCACCCCGAACCCGACCTACCGCGAGGTGTGCAGCGGTCAGACCAACCACGTCGAAGCGGTGGAGGTGGTCTACGACCCGGAGGTGATCACGCTGAAAGAAATTGTGAAGGCTGCGCTGGAGGCGCACGACCCGACGCAGGGCTACCGCCAGGGCAACGACGTGGGCACGCAGTACCGCTCCGCCTTCTACACCGACACCGAAGAAGAGGCGCAGCAGATCCGCGGGTGGATCCGCCAGTATGAGCAGGACCTGCAAAGCGCCGGTTACGGCGACATCACCACCGAGGTGAAATCCGCGGAGGCCGGCGGCGTGCGCTACTACCTGGCCGAGGAAGAGCACCAGCAGTACCTGCACAAGGTGCCAAACGGCTACTGCCCGCACCACTCCACCGGCGTGGCCTGCGGGATCTAGCTAGTAGCCGTGCTTAGAAGGGAAACCGTCCGTCGGCATTCGGGTCTTCGTGGCGTCGTTGTGGATCCAGCGTGACACACGCACCAGCTCGGGGCGGGAAAGCGCTTGGGCGTGCGCGTCGTCGCCCGCGCCGTGGATGACCGCGTTCCAATAGGCGACCGTCTCATCGTGGTAGTTGTGCCCGTGCGGTGAGGGGTAGTTCTTTGACGGCAGCTGGTCAATGCCCACCTGCCAGTACGTCACCAGCGGCATCCACCGCATCGTGTCCAGCGCGTCCAAGTGCTGGGCGGCGGGGGCGGGTTCGCCGCGCGAGCCGGGCTCGCGCAGCCAGTCCGGGGCCTTCCACGCCAGGGACGGCTCCCACCACACCACTGGGTCGGAGGCGTGCTGGGCAAACACAAAGCGGGGTTCTTCCCAGCTGTTGCGGTAGGCGTTGCCACGGAAGTCGTGGCGCAGGTGTGCGGGATGGGCGGTGAAGCGGACGTGGCGGCCGCCGTCGATAAGCGGGAGGCGCTGCGGAGAGCCCTTCTCGCGGTGCCTGGTCAGGTAGCTGTGGTTGCGGGCAAACCCGGGCGTGCCGGTGAACACGCCGCCTGAGGTGTGCTCGAGGAACTCCTCGACGGTTTCGAACGCGTCCGAGACCCCGTACGCGCCCAGCGACTCGCCACCGACGTACAGCTTCGGGCGATCGTGAGGGTCGATTCTCTCCAGCTCGCGGCGGATCGCCTCGATGAGCACGCGCGAGGAGTTCACCGGGTTTTTGCGGTCCGCCAAGTACGAATACGCCGAAGGTAGGTAGGAGTACTGCATGGCCACCACGGCCGAGTCGCCGCGGGTGACAAACTCGAAGCCCGAGGTGTGAAAGTCGTTGATCCACCCCGTGCCCGCCGCCGACATCACCGCGATGTGGCTGCGTTCGAAGGCGCCGGTGCGGTGCATCTCCTTGATTGCGACGGCGGCCATAGCCTCGAAATCCGGGGTGTCCTCCGTGCCCAAGTCCAGGCCCACGAAGATGCGGATCGGCTCCATCGCCTCGCCCTCGAGCAGGCGCTCAATGTCGGCCTTGCGCGGCCCGCCGGCCGCCACCGCGCGGCCCTGGCGACCCATCGTGTCCCAATCCACCAGCGAGTCAGGCGAACCGGAACGCTCGGCGCGCTGTGGCTGGTCCGCGCCACGCATGAACTCGCGATCCAGCTCCTGGGCCTGGCGGCTTACGCGCACCGCGAAGCGGCGCACCACCATCTGGTCGCCCACCAAAATCAGCAGGGCGCCGCCGCCCGCGATCGCCAGCGGCCAGGACGCCACCGGCGGCAGCTTCTTGCCCAACAGCTCGTTGATCGCGTCGATGAACGCCTGGATCGCGTCGCCGATCAGCAGCACCACGCCGTAGCCCAGCGTGCCCAGCGTGATGCCAAGGATCTGCGGGCTGACCTTGAACTTCTCGTCGCTTTCCAACAGCTGTTCCTGGTGCGCGCGTCTGCGCAACGACGTGGCAAACACGCCGGCGGTCACCCCGGTCATGGCCAGGCGCACCGGGGCCGGAAGCAAACTCTGCGGTTCGTCGGAGCGGACGGGGCGGAGGGCTTGCGAAGCTACCGTCGCAAAGCCATGGCCCATGCCCTGCAACACACCCACGTTCGCCGCTGTCGCCCACCAACTGTGCGGCAGCAGCGACGGCGACACCGCACCCCACGTCGCCACCTCAGCCCCCGCAAGCCCCGCGCGGAAACTCGGCGGCAAACGGCGCAGACCGCCCATGCGCACGCCCGGGGAAATGTCGGCCAACACCTCCAACACGCCCATCGGCAACGCCAGCACACCGTCGCGCCTGACGGAATAGCGCGAACGCGCGCGTTGCAGCGCATCCGGCAGCTGATGCAAAGCCTTGCGGGCGTGGTCGAGGAAGTTGGAAGGCACGGAAGCGATTGTTCCAAAAATATTCCGGTCGCGGGGCCCGCTGCGCGCGGGTAGCCTCAGGGGCCGTGAGCGAACTGAGGGTTCCCAAGATTGTTGCGCACCGCGGATTCTCCGGCCACCACCCGGAGCTGACGCGCCGGGCGTTCGAAGAAGCGTTGAAACTGCCCATCCACGGCATCGAATGCGACGTGCGCTTGAGCCGCGACGGGCGCGTGGTGGTCTTCCACGACGCTTCGGTCAACCGCACCACCGACGGCCGCGGTCGCGTGGACTGCATGGACTTCGCTGATTTGCGCCGGCTCAACTGCGGAACCGCCGACGAGCCGCAGCAAATCATGTGCCTGGAAGAACTGCTTGAACTGATGCAGGACTACCCCGACAAGCACATCTACATCGAAACCAAACACCCCACCATCTACGGGCCCGAAGTGGACGAGCAGACACTCCGCACCCTGCGTTACGCCGGGCTACACGAATCCGAGAACGTGCACGTGATCTCGTTTTCCCACCGCGCCGTGCGCTACTTCACCCACATGGCGCCCGAGCTGGAGACCTTCTACCTGTTCCGCCTTAAAGAGATGCGGTGGAACAAGAAGAACCACATGTTCTCCCGCCCCTATGGCGTCGGGCCTGCGCTACAGCACCTGCAAATACGCCGCGAGTTGCTGGGCTACCGGGGGTTGCGCACCTACACCTGGACCGTGAACACCCCACGCCAGATGCGTTGGTGCGCCGACAACGGCGTCGATGTCATCGCCACCGACCTCCCGGACGTCGCACTCGCTGCGTTCGAGCAGGTGCCGGCCGCGGCGGTGGCGGGGTAGGGGCGACGATGGCCGGCATTATCGCCCACCGTGGCTTCAACGGGCTTTACCCAGAGAACACGCGCCGTGCGTTCGAAGAAGCGCTCAAGCTGGACATCGTAGGTATCGAGTGCGACGTAAACCTTTCCAAGGACGGCCAGGTGGTGGTTATTCACGACCTCACCGTGGACCGCACTTCGGATGGCGCCGGCGAAGTTGCGCAGATGACTATCGACGAGCTCCGCAAACTCAACGTCGGCACCAACGATGATCCGCAGCAGATCATGCTGCTGGACGAGCTGCTGGATCTGCTCGACCGATATCCCGGCAAACACATTCTGATTGAGACGAAGCACCCATCGCCGTTCGGCGCGGCGCTCGAGGAGGCAGTCGCCGAGGTGCTGCGCTCACGCGGAATGGACGTGGACGAGCGGGTCCACCTTATTTCTTTCGATCCTGGCGCGATTGAGCGGTCCCAGCGATTGCTCCCAGATATCGACACGTTTCTGCTGGTGAATGGGACGTTTTCGCCTGTGGGGGACTGCGATGCAGGACCGAGTGTGCGGCAAGCCAAAGCGCAGCCTGAGCTTCTCGACGGACGGTTCCGTACCTACGTGTGGACCGTGAACCTGCCTAGGGACATGGTGTGGCTGAAAGAAAACGGTGCGTCATTAATCGGCACCGACCTGCCGCACATCGCGCTGGAGACACTGTCTTAAGCCTTGGCGGACATGGGTGTGCTGTAGATTTGCGCCCATGGTGCAACGCAAGCCGAAAAAGAAGAAGAACCGCGAGGACCTGCCCGAGGGCATGACCCGTCGCGAGGCCAAGCTGGCCGCCCGCGCTGCCGAGCGCGAGAAGCTGCAGAAGGACCCCCGCCCGTTCGGCGGCCTAGCCGCAGAGGCCGACCTGGTCGCCCTGCAGGAGTTCGTGCCGTCCGCTGTGACCACCTATGACATCAAGGGCACCCCGGTGAACATCGCCAGCGTGCTGCCGGGCGCCGGCGCCGCGCTGGTGCGCGAGGAGTCGCAGGGAGGCGAGCGTTTCGTGGCCCTGCAGGTCACCTCCCACTCCCAGAACCCGGGCCGCGACCTCGCGTACGCCCTGAACTGGGTCGTCGACGCGAAGCCGGGCGAGACGCTGCAGTCCACCGTCGCCGATGGTTCGCAGCCGGAGCTCACTTCGCTTATCGACGCAGACGCGACGCCCGAGATCACCACCTACCAGGACTTCTCCTGGTGGTTCCCTGAAGGTGCCGCAGTGCCGCCGCAGATCCAGCAGGCGCTGCAGCAGGCCAACGACGCCGTCCTGCCGTCCGAGAAGGTCGGCGCGGACCTGCCGGGCGCGATCTGGTGGGTCAACCCCGGCGGCGGCAAGGCCCACATCCGCTGGGTACGCACCGAGGACAACGAGGCGCAGATGCTCTCCGCTCTGGCCCGCATCGCCGCACGCGGCGAGCTGAACCTGGGCGAAGGCACCAAGTTCGCCGGCGCCTTCCGCACCCACGGCCTGGTCGTGCCGGTGTTCGACCTCGACCCGTCCGTGGAGGCAGGCTCATATGAGGAGGCGCTGACCGCGCTGAACACGAAGATCGAGGCGGAGTACGCCAACGACGCCGCACTGTCTGCCGACGAGCGCAAGCAGTTGGACAACATCAAGTCCCGCCAGGTGACCATCTAGCGAGGAGATCCAACCGGTCACCCTGAACGCGGGGTGGCCGGTTCCGTCGTTTTCACACGCCACTCAGAAATGCTGGCATGAAAATGGTGCGAACATATGACGTTGCCCCGCGACATAGAATTTTTTACGAGCACGATCCGTTCGATCAACGTTTTCTTTAAGACTACTTTAAGTTTACTGTTCGTTCATCAGCAGAGCTTACGGTGCTCTGCATGAATGCGACGATTCCGGCTGTCTCCGTGGAGCCTGAAGTCTCCGAAGAGTACGCGGCATCCCGCGGGAGGGGACGACGGAAAGTTGACTGGCGCCAGGTAGGGCTGGCCACTTTGCTGATTGGCCCGAACCTGCTGCTGCTCATCCTGTTCACCTACCGTCCGTTGGTAGATAACATTCGAATTTCGTTCTACAACTGGAACATTTCCTCGCCAACGATGACGTGGGTAGGGCTACAGAACTACATCGATTGGTTCCAAGCCCCGGAAACCAAGACCATCGTTTGGAACACCCTCATCTTCACTCTCTTCGCTGTCGCTGGGTCGATGGTGATCGGACTTGTGCTTGCAGTCCTGTTGGACCAGAAACTTTTCGGCCGCGCTGCAGTACGATCGATGGTCTTTGCCCCGTACGTCATCGCAGGCGCTGCGATCGGTGTGGCGTTCCAGTTTGTATTCGACCCGCGGTACGGGCTCATCCAGTACTTCCTCAACCTGATGAACATCCCGGTGCCGAATTTCTACCAAAACTCCGGCTGGGCCTTGTTCATGATCACGGTGACTTACATCTGGAAAAACGTCGGTTACGTCTTCGTCATCTACCTTGCCGCCCTGCAGGGGCGTCGCCGCGACCTGGACGAGGCAGCCGAGATCGACGGCACGTCATCGTCCCGCCACTTCTTCCGCGTCGTGCTGCCGCAGCTGCGCGGCACCACGTTCTTTCTCCTGATCACCGTGCTGCTCAGCTCCTTCCAGGTCTTCGACATCATCAATGCGATGACCAGGGGCGGCCCGTTCACTTACGGCACCACGACGATGGTTTTCCAGGTGTATACCGAGACCTTCGTCAACGGACGCGCGGGCTACGGCGCTGCCGTGGCCACGATCATGTTCCTGATTGTCCTGGTTATCACTGTGCTCCAGATCAAGCTGCAGGAAAGGTTGGACAAGTAAATGTCGACAAAATTCTCAGCTGATTCAGGCAAGGCCACAAAACCGGTGTCACAGATCCCGGCAGCGGTCGTGCGGGACGAGGATTCGCTGCCGCCTGTGCCGGGAAGCCAAGCGTCGGGCGAGCCGGTGATCACCGATGCTCAGCGCAATCGTAAAGAAGCACCTGCGGAGACCAGCTCGAAGGGCATGAAAGTCCTCGGCTACATCGCGCTCGTGCTCACGGTGCTGATGATTCTGGTTCCGCTGTACTTCATCGTGATCACTTCGTTCAAGACCTATCAGGACGTGTACTCGGATCCGATTTCGTTCTGGCCGGAACCGATTGTCCCGGAGAACTACGCGCGTGTGTGGGAAACGTCCGGTTTCCCGCAGTACCTGCGTAACTCCATCGGCATCACGCTCATCCTCACCGTGATCGAGGTGGTGCTCGGTGTGTTGTCTGCGTACGCCTTCGCGTTCCTTCGCTTCCCGGGGAGGAACTTGCTTTTTCTTCTGGTAATCGCGGCATTGATGGTGCCCAACCAGATCACCATCATTTCCAACTACTCGCTCGCCGCATCCCTGGGGTGGCGCGATACCTGGACCGGTGTGATCGTGCCTCTGGCAGGTGTGGCTTTCGGCTGCTTCCTCATGCGCAACCACTTCCAATCGCTTCCGGTCGAAATCTTGGAAGCAGCGGAGATGGACGGCGCCGGCTTTTTCGCGAAGCTGTTCAAGGTTGTCTTGCCCATGTCCTGGCCGACCTTGTCGGCGTTCCTGCTGATAACTGTGGTTAACGAATGGAACCAGTACCTCTGGCCGTTCCTCATCACGGACACCCCGGCTGCGGCGACACTGCCAGTGGGCCTGACCCGACTGCAGGATGCAGAGGGTCTGACCAACTGGGCGCCCGTCATGGCCGGCACCGTGTTGACCACTTTGCCCATGATTATCGTGTTCCTCTTTTTGCAAAAACAGATGATCAAGGGCCTGACTGCGGGTGCCGTCAAGGGCTAACTACAAACTCCCTATACCAATCCAAGAATGGAGATTCCCATGTCTAACAACTCACTGACCAAACGTCTCGGTGCTGCTGCCCTGGCTGCCCTCACCGCTGTTTCCCTGACTGCTTGCGCAGGTGGCTCCACCAGCGACGGCGGTAACACCGGCGGCGGTAACGGCGGCGACGAGAACAAGATCGTCTTCTGGTCTAACCACCCGGGTAACTCCCGCGACCTCGAGCTGGAACTCATCGAGGCGTTTGAGAAGGAAAACCCGGATCTGAGCGTCGAGCTTGTCGACGGCGGCGCGAGCTACGAAGAGCTGGCGCAAAAGTTCAACGCTGCGCTTGCTGGCTCGGACCTGCCGGACGTCATTGTCGCCTCCGACGTGACCTGGTTCAACTTCGCCCTGAACGATGCCACCACCCCGCTGAACGATCTGTGGGAGTCCGAGGACATCAATTACGAGTCCTACGTGGACACCCTGCGCGACGATTACCTCTATGAGGGCAAGCACTACGGTGTCCCGTACTCCCGCTCGACCAACCTGATGTACTGGAACACCGACGACCTGGCTGCCGCTGGTCTGCCCACGGACCGCGGTCCTGAGACCTGGCAGGAGTTCGACGCGTGGGCAGCCAAGCTCACAGAGAAGACGGGTAAGCCGGCGCTGACCATCCCGGACGGTTCCAGCTACCTGGACTGGTACTTCCAGGGCATGGTCTGGGCCTTCGGTGGCGGCTACTCCAACGAGTGGGAGCCGAAGTTCTCGGATCCAAAGACCATCGAGGCTGCGAAGTTTCTGCAGGATCAGGTGAACAAGGGCCACATCGAGATCGGTACCGACCCGACCGTGGCATTCGGCAACGGCAACGTCTCTGGACTGCTTGAATCCACCGGCTCGCTGGGTGGTCTGAAGGAGTCCGCAACGGTGCCGTTTATCACCACCTACCTGCCGGGGCCCGGCCCGTCCGCGGCTACGGGCGGTGCTGGCCTGGCTGTTCCGAACGGCATCTCGGACGCGCGCAAGAAGAACGCCGTGAAGTTCATCGACTTCATCACCAACACCGAGAACACCATCATGTTCTCTCAGAAGACCGGCTACATGCCGGTGCGTAAGGACGCACTGGACAACCCGGAGGAGCGCAAGTTCCTGGATGAGAACCCGAACGCGGAGACTGCCATTAAGCAGCTCAACGAAAACACCAAGCCGCAGGACTTCGCGCGCGTGTTTGTGCCGGGCGGCGGCAAGCGCATTGGTGGTGCACTGGACAAAATCACCGTTGGCGGCCAGGACGTGGAGAAGGTCTTCGCGGACCTGGACAAGGAAACCCAGCAGGTTATCGACCGCGACATCACCCCGAAGCTGGACAAGTAGCCTTCCAGGCTCGAGCGAAAGAAGGAGCCGCCCATGGCAACCGTTGAGTTCAGCCAAGCGTCCCGTATCTACGATCCGTCGCGCCCGCCTGCGGTCAGCCGCATCAGTCTGGACATCGCCGACGGTGAGTTCCTCGTTCTGGTCGGTCCGTCCGGCTGCGGCAAGTCGACGACGCTGCGTATGCTCGCAGGGTTGGAGCCGGTAGATGAAGGGCAGATCTTCATCGACGGCGAGGACGTGACGGAAACGCGTCCGCGTGACCGCGACGTCGCCATGGTGTTCCAGTCTTACGCTCTCTATCCAAATATGACGGCGCGCCAGAATATGGCGTTCGCGTTGGAAAACGCCAAGGCGGATAAAGCGACCATCAAGGAACGGGTGGACTTCGCGGCGAAGATGCTGGAGCTCGAGGATCTCCTGGACAAAAAGCCTGCGGCGATGTCCGGTGGTCAGCGGCAGCGCGTGGCCATGGGGCGGGCAATCGTGCGTGAGCCGAAGGTGTTCCTCATGGACGAACCGCTGTCCAACCTGGACGCCAAGCTGCGTGTGTCCACCCGCGCGCAGATTCTGCAGCTGCAACGCAAGTTGCGCACCACCACGGTCTACGTCACTCACGATCAGACCGAGGCAATGACCATGGGTGATC
The DNA here is from genome assembly GCF_030408355.1 of Corynebacterium afermentans subsp. afermentans. Taxonomy (NCBI): domain Bacteria; kingdom Bacillati; phylum Actinomycetota; class Actinomycetes; order Mycobacteriales; family Corynebacteriaceae; genus Corynebacterium; species Corynebacterium afermentans. Next base: position 2,226,815 of record NZ_CP046606.1, on the reverse strand, counting down.
GGGTTTGCGTGCTGAAGAAAGGCATCATTCAGCAGGTTGATACCCCGGCGAACCTGTACAACAACCCGGGCAACACGTTCGTCGCATCGTTTATCGGTTCGCCGGCGATGACGTTGATTGACAACGTGCCGTTCATCGACGGTCACGTCGTCGGCGGCAAGGGCCACGCGCTGGACTATTTCATTACGCGTGAGCTTGCCGCCAAAGTGGAGTCCGATCGCGTGATCGTCGGTGTGCGCCCGGAGAACTGGGAGATCGTCGGCGTGAATCAGCCGGGTGAGCATTACGGGTTGCCGGTTGAGGTCGACATTGTGGAGCACCTCGGCTCCGATCTTTACGTCTACGGGCACCGCCGGGAAACGGCCGACAACGTCATCGCGGTGCGTGGCGACCGCATCACGGTCAAGGTTCCACGCGGCATCGAAGTCAACCACGGCGACACCATCTACCTGCGCCCAATGGAAGGTGGCGTGGTGTTCTTCGACCCGGAGACCGAGATCAACTACGACTACCTTTAACGCTCGGCCGGTTTCGGGCGCGGGCTAACGGCCAAATCCAGCTAGTAAGACCCAGCTATTCGCTGATTTTCGGCGAATAGCTGGGTCTTACTAGCTGGATCCGCGAATTTGGGGCGCTGGGACGCGGGCGCTGGGACGCGGGGGCCGGGCGCCTAGCCGTAGACCTTTTGGCCTGCGACCCAGGTCTGCCAGGTGATCGGCATGCCCGGGCGGTACGCCAGGTTGATGGCGTTCTCGGCGTCGAGGATGTGCAGGTCGGCGGCCGCGCCGGGCACGAGGGTGCCCTTCGCCGGTCGGCCTTGGGGGTCCTTGCCGTCGCCGACGTTGTGGCGTCGCAATGCCTTCGCGCCGCCGGTGGTGGCAGCCTCGATGGCCTCGTCGAGGGTGAGGCGCTGCTGCAGCACCGCGGTGGTGACGCAGAAGTTCATCGAGGAGGTGTACGAGGTGCCCGGGTTCAGGTTGGAGGCGATGGCGACGGTTGCGCCGGCGTCGATGAGCTTGCGGCCCGGGGCGAGCTCCTCGCGGGTGGACAGGTCGCAGGCGGGCAGCAGCGTCGCGACGGTCTCCGACTCGGCCAGCAGCTTGATGTCTTCGTCGGACAGGTAGTTCACGTGGTCGACGCTGGCGGCACCCGTCTCCACGGCGAGCTTCACGCCGGGGCCTTCGCCGAGCTGGTTGCCGTGCACGCGAACGCCCAGGCCAGCGGCCTTGCCGGCCTCGAGGACGCGGCGGGACTGCTCCTCGTTGAACGCGCCGCGCTCGCAGAACACGTCGATCCACTGCACGTGGTCCTTTACCGCGTCGAGCATCGGGCCGACGACCTCGTCGAGGTACTCGTCGGCGTCCGCCCCCGGCGGCACGAGGTGGGCGCCGAGGAAGGTGACTTCGTCGACGTGGCGGGCTGCCACGCGCGCGGCCTCGGCCTCGGATTCGACGTTGAGGCCGTAGCCGGTCTTGGTTTCAAAGGTGGTGGTGCCCAGCGCCTGCGCCGCGGCGATGCGCTCCGCCACCAGTTTGTCCAGGCGCTCCTCGCCCGCGGAGCGGGTGGCTTCCATGGTCACGGCGATGCCGCCGGCGGCGTAGCCTTCGCCGGCCATGCGCGCCTCGAACTCCTCGGCGCGGTTGCCGTCGAAGACCATGTGCGTGTGGGAATCCACCCAGCCAGGGAGCACAGCTCGCTTCTCGACGTCTACAGTTTCCGCCGCCTTCGCCGCCTCAGCTGGCGCCTCGTTGGCGGGGCCGACCCAGGTGACCACGCCGTCGTCGATAAGCATTGCGGCGTCTTTGATGGTGCCGAGCTCTGAGACGGTGCGCAGCTCGGAAATACCGGTGATGAAGGTGCTCATGAGTGTGCCTTTCTTCGAGGGTTTGCAGGGCCCAGGGTAATGAAAAGCGCTGACGCGCCCACGAGGGGAAACGTCAGCGCATGAGTAAGGGGCTAGTCGCGTGCCTTGAACTCCATCGGGATGCGCACGCCGCGCTCCTTGGCCACCTCGTCGGCGCGGGTGTAGCCGGCGTCGACGTGGCGGATGACACCCATGCCCGGGTCGTTGGTGAGCACGGCCTTGAGCTTCGCCTCCGCGAGCTCAGTGCCGTCAGCCACCGTGACCTGGCCGGTGTGGATGGAGCGGCCCATGCCCACGCCGCCGCCGTGGTGGATGGACACCCAGGTCGCACCGCCGGAAACGGCGGTCATGGCGTTGAGCAGCGGCCAGTCCGCGACAGCGTCGGTGCCGTCGAGCATGGACTCGGTCTCGCGGTACGGTGACGCCACGGAACCGGAGTCCAGGTGGTCGCGGCCAATGACAATCGGGGCCTTGACCTTGCCCTCCTTGACCAGGTTGTTGAAGATCACGCCGGCCTTCGCGCGCTCCCCGTAGCCCAGCCAGCAGATGCGCGCCGGCAGGCCCTCGAATTCGACGTACTCCTCAGCGGCGTCCAGCCAGCGGTGCAGGTGCTCGTTGTCCGGGAAAGCCTCCTTGATGGCCTGGTCGGTGACCTTGATGTCCTCCGGGTCGCCGGACAGCGCAACCCAGCGGAACGGGCCGAGACCCTCGCAGAACAGCGGGCGGATGTAGGCCGGGACGAAGCCCGGGAACTCGAAGGCGCGGGTGTAGCCGGCCTTGCGGGCCTCGTCGCGGATGGAGTTGCCGTAGTCGAAGACCTCGGCGCCCTCGTCCTGGAACTCCACCATCGCCTGGACCTGGGCGGCCATCGCCTCGCGGGCCTTCTTGGTGAAGGTGGTCGGATCCGCGTCGGCCTCGTTGTGCCAGCTCTCGAACGGGATCTCGGTGGGCAGGTAGGACAGCGGGTCGTGCGCGGACGTCTGGTCGGTGACGATGTCCACGGTGAACTCGCCTTCGCGTTGGCGGCGCAGCATCTCCGGGAACACCTCTGCGGCGTTGCCCACCAAGCCCACGGACAGGGCGCGCTTCTCGTCCTTGGCCTCGGTGACCAGCTTGATTGCTTCGTCGAGGTCGGTGGTGACCTCGTCGAGGTAGCGCTTGCCCTGGCGGCGCTTCAGACGGCCCTCGTCCACGTCCACGATCAGGCAGGCGCCGCCGTTGAGAGTGACGGACAGCGGCTGTGCACCGCCCATGCCGCCGCAGCCGCCGGTCAGGGTCAGGGTGCCGGCCAGGGTGCCGTCGAAACGCTTCTTCGCCACAGCCGCGAAGGTCTCGTAGGTGCCCTGCAGGATGCCCTGGGTGGCGATGTAGATCCAGGAACCGGCCGTCATCTGGCCGTACATCATTAGGCCCTCGTCCTCGAGCTCGCGGAAATGCTCCCAGTTCGCCCAGTCGCCCACCAGGTTCGAGTTGGCGATGAGCACGCGCGGCGCCCACTCGTTGGTCTTCCACACACCGACCGGCTTACCGGACTGCACCAGCAGGGTCTCGTCGGACTCGAGGTCCTTCAGCGTATCGACGATCGCGTCGAACGCTTCCCAGCTACGAGCAGCGCGACCGGTGCCGCCGTAGACGACCAGGTCGTCCGGGCGCTCCGCAACCTCCGGGTCGAGGTTGTTCTGCAGCATGCGCAGCGGCGCCTCGGTCTGCCACGACTTCGCCGAGATCTCAGTGCCACGCGGGGAGCGGACCTCGCGTGCGCCTTCGGACCAGTTCTTCGCCATGGGAATTCCTTTCTGTTGTTGCCCAATCGAGGTATCGGATAAACAGTAACGCTCGTCACAGGATGCGCGGAGGGTGGCGTAGGGCCATTTGTCTCGTATGCGAGACTTTTTGAGGGAGGGGCCCGTGCTCGCGCACAAACCCTGAGCAAGCGATCCAGAGCATGCCCGGAATTGGGGCATGCTCTGGATCGCTTGCTCAGGGTCTGAAGCACCAGGCGCTAGAAGATCAGGTACGCGATCGGCACCGTCAGGATGATCGACAGCACTACGCGCTGGAACCAGATGATCACCATGTGGTTGATCTTCAGCGGGATGTCCGTGGCGAGCACCGCCGGGATCATCGAGGAGAAGAAGAACACCTGGCTGATGGAGACCACTCCGACGGTGAAGCGCAGCACTTCCGACTCGTTGCCGGATACCAGTGTTGCCGGCAGGAACAGCTCGGACAGGCCGATGGCGAATGCCTCAGAGGCCAGCCACGGGTCGGGCAGCTGGAACAGTAGGGCGAGCGGGTAGAACACCGCGCCGAGGATCTTGAAGGCCGGGGTGTAGAACGCCAGCGCCAGGCCGATGATGCCCACGGCCATGATGCCGGGGATGACCTGGATGGTCATGATCACGCCATCTTTGAAGTTGCGCCACAGCGTTTTCGGCAGCGAGTCGGCCTGCGCGAGAAACGCCATCGCTTCCTTCCACGCGGCGGCGAACACGTTGCCTTCCACCTGCTCCTCGGGTTGCGGGGTGACGCCGGGGTAGTAGTCGTCCGGGATGGTGGAAAGCGGTGGGATGCGCACCACGACGATGGTGACCAGGAAGCAGACGATCAACGTCACGGCGAAGTACACGCCCCAGATGTGCATTAGGTCCAGGGTGCGGGCGACAACAACCATGAACGTTGCCGAGGCGGTGGAGAACCCGGCCGCGATGATGGACGCTTCGCGGGCGGTGTAGCCGCCGGTGCGGTAGACGCGGTTAGTAATCAAAAGGCCCAGCGAGTACGAGCCCAGAAACGACGCCACTGCGTCCACCGCGGATTTGCCCGGCGTGTGGTAGACGGGCCGCATGAAGCGCTGCACCAGCACGCCGATGAACTCCATCAGGCCGAAGCCGACCAGTAGGCCGAGGAAGATCGCGCCCACCGGGATAAGCAGGCCGACGGGGATGACCAGCTTGTTCAGGATGAAGGGGCCGAGGCGTTCGTCGAAAAGAAATGCCGGACCGAAGCCGAACACCAGCATCGCGCACAGCAGCACGGCCAACGCGGAGAGGAAGGCGAACACCGCGCGCGCCCGATCCTCGCGCCACTTGCCGGTGGCAAACTGGTAGACGGCGCCGGCGGTGATCATCACCAGTGTGATGTACGGCAGCGCGGCGCTGAGCCCTTCTTGCAGCCAGCCCACGATGTGGTCCAGCAAAATCGTGTTCTTCTCGCCCACTGTGAAAGGCACGAAGAATGCGAACGAGCCGATGGCGCTGTAGACGAAGAAGCGCCACTTCTGCTTCGGGTCGGTGCGGTCTGCCTCGTGCGGCTCGGGCATTGAGGGCACAGGGGCGATGCTTTCGCCTTTGATCCAACGGGTGCTTCCGCCGCGGCGGGTGTTGAGGGGGTCCTCCATGGTGCTGCTCCTTCGCGGAACTTAGCGCGGGTCTTCGCTCAGCCAAGACTCGATGCGGTCGTTGTGTTGCCCCAGCTCCGGCGCCGGCTTTGGCCCTTCCATGCCGGCCAGCTTGAGCGGGGACGCGAGGGTGCGGAACCCATCCGTTTCTTCCACCACCACGCCGCGTTCTTCCGCGAACGGGCTGCGCAGCGTCTCGTCCAGGTGGTAGACGCGGGCGGTGGGCACGCCGTGCTCTTCAAACAGCGCGATCGTCTCGGCGCGGGTTTTGGTGCTCAGCGCTTCTTCGATGAGTTCGCGCAGCGCGACGCGGTTCTCGGAGCGGGCCACCGGTTCGGCAAAGCGGTGGTCGGTGGCCATCTCCGGGATGTCCAGCGCGTTTGCCAGGCGCTCGAACAGCCGGTTCGTGGTGATCGCGATGACCACGTCGCCGTCCTTGGTCGCATACGTGGAAAACGGCGCGGAGAGGCCGTGGTCGTTGCCGATGCGGGTGGGCGGGACGTCGTCGTAAAGCGCGCGCATGCCCACGGACTCCATGACGGAGATAAGCGAGTCGTACATAGCCAGATCCAGATGCTGGCCGCGGCCGGTGGATTCGCGGTGGTAGAGCGCGGAGACGGTGCCGATGGCGGCGTAGAGGCCTGGGATCAGGTCGCCCAGGGAGATGCCGACGCGCGTCGGCTTGCCGTTGGGCCAGCCGGTGATGGACATGAGGCCGCTCATCGCCTGGGCGACCAGGTCGTACGCCGGTTCCTTGGACAAAGATCCGGTCTGACCGAAGCCGGAGATGCTCGTGACGACGAGCCGAGGGTTGACCTCCAACAGTCCCTCCGGGCCCAAACCGAGCTTCTCCAACACGCCCGGGCGGAAATTCTCCACGACCACGTCGGCGCGGCGGACCAGGTCACGCAGCACCTCCTTGTCGTCGTCGTTTTTGAAGTCCAGCGTGATGCCCATCTTCGAGCGGTTGAACAGGCGGTAGTAGGCGGACGTGCCGTCCACGAACGGGCCGAACTGGCGCGAATCATCGCCCCAGGGCGATTCCACCTTGATCACCTCGGCGCCGAGATCCGCCAGGATCATGGAGCAGAACGGGCCCGCGAGCACTCGGGATAGATCGAGGACGCGGATGCCGGAAAGTGGTGCATTCATGGTGTTTCCTCCTAACCCGAACTACACGAACGCCGACTCGCCCGTGATGGAGCGGCCGACGATGAGCTGGTTGATGTCGTAGGTGCCCTCGTAGGAGTAGATCGCCTCCGCGTCGTTGAAGATCTTGGCCATGCGGTAGTCCGAGATCAGACCGTTGCCGCCCAGGATCTCGCGGCCGAGCGCGACCGTTTCACGCATGAGTTTCGAGGTGAACCCCTTGGCCAGCGCGGACTGCTCGTTGTTGGCGGAGCCGCGGTCCTCCATGCGGGCGAGCTGCGCCATCATGGATTCGGAGGCGACCAGGTTGCCCTGCATCGTGGCCAGCTTGTTCTGGTTGAGCTGGAATGAGGAGATCTTCTTGCCAAACTGGATGCGCTCGTCCGCGTAGCCGAGCGCGACGTCAAGGGCGCCCATCTGCGTGCCGACGGCCTGCCAGCCCACCGTGGATCGTGCGCTCTTGAACACCTTGTTGATGTCTTTGAACGAGTTCGCGCCCTCGAGCTTGTCGCTGTCTGGGACGAAGACGTTGTCCAGGGTGATGTCGGCGTTTTGCACCGCGCGGATGGCGATGCGGTTTTCCATCAGCGTGGCGGTGTAGCCCTCCGCGGAAGTGTCCACGATGAAGCCCTTGACCTGATCGTCCTCCGGGTCGCGGGCGTAGACGGCGACGTAGTCGGAGAAGGTGGCGTTGCCGATCCAGCGCTTTGCGCCGTTGAGGATCCAGCCGCCGTCGACCTTGGTGGCGGTGGTGCGCATGCCCTGTGCGACGTCGGAACCGGCCTCCGGCTCGGTGATTGCCAGCACGCCGGTTTTGCGCACCGCGTACAGGTCCGGCAGCCAGCGCTCCTTCTGCTCCTCGGAGCCAAGCAGCTCGATGCTGCCGGTGAACAGGCCGTCCTGGCCGGAGAAGAACGTGCCCACGGAGCCGTCCGCGCGGTGGATCTCCGCCGCAACCAGGCCGGCTAGCAGACGGGAGCGGCCCTGGCCGCGCACGAGACTGATGATGTTCAGCTCGCCTATCGACGGCAGCAGCTCGTGCGGGAACTCCGATCGGTTCCAGTAGTCCACGGCGATGGGCAACACTTTCTCCGTCGCCCACTCGCGGACGTTGTGGAGGATCTCCTTTTCCTCCGCGGGCAGCTCGGACTCAAAATCGTAGAAATCGCCGTTCGGGTACCGTCCAGCCATGATGAGACTCCAATCACAATCGACGCGAAACTATGGTGTGCGCGACAGTGTATGGAGGTTTTTGGAGGTCACATCTGGCTTCCGGCGGGAGTTGTCTTGGATACAAGACTCGCGCACAGGGTGGAGGCAGCCAAAGTTGCACGGCACCTTTTGCTCCTCTGGGCAAAGCAGCAAACCCTGGGAGCCACACCCAGGGAACGGCAAAAATCGGCACGTTGCCAGGCTTTTGATCCCAGGGTTTGTGGGAAAAGGGGGGGGGGCAGGGCTGAAAGCCGGGACCAAAACCTCCTACCGCAGCTGGCCCACCGCGGCTTCGACGGCCTCGACGTAGTCGCCGCCCTTGACTAGCTGCACGGAGTGCTCGATTTCGGGGGAGAGGTAACGGTCGGTGCCGGGGCCGTCGACACGCTTGCGCAGCACGGACACTGCCGCGCCAGTGCCGGCGGAGGACTCGCCGTCGCGCATGTCCAGCGCGCGGGCGGCGGTGAGGATCTCCACGGCGAGCACGCGCTGCAGGCCGTCGATGCTGCGGCGCAGCTTGCGCCCGGCGGACCAGCCCAAAGAGACGTGGTCTTCTTGCATCGCCGAGGACGGGATCGAGTCGGCGGAGGCGGGCACGGCGTTGCGCTTGAGCTCGCCGACGATGCCGGCTTGCGCGTACTGCGCGATCATGTGGCCGGAGTCCACACCCGGGTCGCCGGCGAGGAAGGCGTTGAGGCCGCGGTTGCGGGCGGGGTCGAGGAAGCGGTCGGTGCGCCGTTCGCTAATCGACGCCAAGTCCGCCACCACAATCGCCAAAAAGTCCAACACGTAAGCCACAGGCGCGCCGTGGAAGTTGCCGTTGGAGGCCACGCGGCCGTCCTTGGCCACCACGGGGTTGTCGTTGGCGGCGGCGAGCTCGCGGTTCGCAACGGTGGTGACGTGGGCCAGCGTGTCGCGGAAACCGCCGGCGACCTGTGGGGTGCAGCGGATGGAGTAGGCGTCTTGGACCTCGTTGGTCTTGAAGCCGTCCAGGGCTGCGTCGAGGATCGGCGAGCCGGCGGCGACGGTGCGGATGTTGTAGGCGGAATCCGCCTGGCCAGGGTGGGGGCGCAGCTCCTGCAAGTCCTCGTCGAAGACGGACAGGGTGCCTGTCAGGCCCTCGACGCTCATGGCGGTGGCGATGTCGGAGACCTTGGCGGCCTCGCGCAGATCCGCGATGGCCAGGCACAGCATGCCGAGCATGCCGTCGGTGCCGTTGATCAGCGCCAGGCCCTCCTTTTCACGCAGCACCAGCGGCTCGATGCCGGCAGCCGAAAGCGCCTCAGCCGCCGGGACGATCTTGCCGCCGCGCACGCGGACTTCGCCCTCGCCGAGCAGCGCCAGCGCGCAGTGCGCCAACGGCGCCAGGTCGCCGGAGCAGCCGAGTGAGCCGTACTCGCGCACCACCGGGGTGATGCCGGCGTTGAGCGCGGCGGCGTAGGTTTCTGCGACCACGGGGCGCACGCCGGTGCGGCCGGTGCACAGCGTGGACAGGCGCAGCAGCATCAGCGCGCGGATGACCTCTTCTTCCACCTCAGGACCGGTACCCGCAGCGTGGGAGCGGACCAAGGAGACTTGCAGCTGGGCGCGCATGTCCTCCGGGATGTGTTTGGTAGCCAGTGCGCCGAAACCGGTGGAGACGCCGTAGACCGGGGTGGGATCCGCGGCGAGCTCTTCGACGCGCTTGCGGGTCGCGGCGATCTCATCAAGGGCCGTCGGGTCGATGGCGACCTCGGCTCCGTGGCGGGCGACGGCCACAACGTCCTCGATGGACAGGGCCCCAATTCCAACTGAAACTGTGTGCGTCATGGACGTGATAGTAGCCTAAAAAAGTGTGTCCGATCACACGTTTCCGAAGAACTGTGCCCGCAGCCCCTCGGCGGCGGTGTGCAGCGCGCTGACCAGCTGTTGCGTGTCCGCGCTGCCCACGGCGAAGGTCACCGCGAGCGCCGCCGCTGGGCGCGAAAGGTGGTCCAGCACCGCCACCGCCACGGACTCCTGGCCGCGCGAGATGGCTTCGTGCTCGGTGGCGAACCCTTGGCGTCGATAAGCAGAAAGCTCCTCTTTGACCTCGCTGTAGCGGCGGCGCTCGCCCGAGGAGTTGTACGCGGCGCGCAGCTCCGCCTCCGGCAGCTGCGCAAGCATGATGCGCCCCGAGGCGGTCTTCAACGACGGCAAACGCACGCCCACCTCCGTGACCAGCGACACCGCACCGGGGGCGCGCACCTCGTGCAAGTACACAATCTCCGGACCAGCGAGGCGCGTCAAGTGCGCCGAACCGCCCGCGAGCTCGGCGATCCGCGCCAGCGGCTTCGTGGCCAGCCGCACCAGCGGCTGCTGCGTGGTGTACGCCTGCGCCATGCGGTACGACGCCAGCCCCAGCCCGTACGTGCCGGGCTTGCGCAGGTGCACCACAAACCCGGAATCCTCCAGCTCCCGCAGCAGGTGATAGGTGGTGGAACGCGGCAGGTCCAGCTCGCGCTGGATGCGGGTGGCGGAAATCGGCGCGTCCGTGGTGGACAACAGCGCCAGGATGCGCAACACATTGTGCGCGGCGGGAACCTGCGGCTTAGTCATCGCACTTAGTATGCCCGCGGCGCTACCCTCGGAGGGCATGAACACCGTAACTGCACCGCTTTTCACCCCCGCTTCCAACTGGTCCGGCCGCAACGACGGCCCCGGCCCCGAGCACGCCCGCTGGCACAGTGTCATCGACACGACCGCCCAGCCCACTGAGGGTGCGACGCACCTGATCGGCTACGCCTCCGACGAAGGCGTCGAGCGCAACGGCGGCCGCCAGGGCGCGGCGAAGGGCCCGGAGGCGTTTCGCGCCGCGCTCGGCTCACTCGCGGTCCACGAGAGCACATCGCTTCTCGACGCCGGCACCGTGACCACCCAAAACACCGACCTCGAAGGCTCCCAGCGCGAGCTGTCCGACCGGGTGCGCGACCTCGTGGCGGCGCAGGGCGCAGACGGGATGACGGTCGTGCTCGGCGGCGGGCACGAAACCTCGTTTGCCACCCACCGCGGCGCCTACGAGGCGATCGGGCCGATGCAGGTGATCAACTTCGACGCTCACTTCGACCTGCGTACCGAAACCCGCCCCACCTCCGGCACCCCGTTCAAGCAGATCGCCGGCCTGGTGGGCGAGGACTTCGACTACAGCGTCTTCGGTATCTCCAAGCCCAACAACACCAAGGTGCTCTTCGACACCGCCGACGAACTCGGCGTGACCACCGTCCTAGACACCGAGCTTGCGGCAATGACCGTGCGTGAGGCCGCCGAGCGTGCCCTCGCGGCGGTGGAAGGCGACCGGCCCATCCACCTGTCCATCGACCTAGATGTGCTGCCGGCGGCGGTCGCGCCGGGCGTTTCCGCCCCGGCCGGCTTCGGCGTGGAGTACGCGACGCTGCGCGCGATGGTCGAGGCCGTGGCGTCCACCGGGCGCGTTGCGCTTCTCGACGTCGTCGAGCTTAACCCCGACTTCGACGTGGACAACCGCACCGCCAAGGCTGCCGCGCGGCTGATTGACGATGCGGTTGTCGGGGCGAAGCTGCGCGGACAAGCAGCTGCTTTTTAGAAGATCAGGTGCGCCACCGGCACAGTGATCAGCACGGTGAGCACCACGCGGATGAACCAGATCTGCACCATCTTCCAGATGCTCAGCGGGATGTCGGTGGCCAGCACCGCCGGCACCATCGCCGAGAAGAAGAAGATCTGGCTCACGCACACCACAGCCATGGTGAACTTCAGCACCATGTCGTCCGAACCTGCGGACAGTGTGGCCGGCAGGAACATCTCCGCCAGGCCCGACGCCAGCGCGCCCGAGGTCGCCCACGGGTCCGGCAGGCGCAGCAGCCACACCACCGGGAAGAACGCCACGCCGAGAATCTTGAACACTGGCGTGTAGGTGGCCAGCACCAGGCCGATTGTGCCCACGGCCATGATGCCCGGGGTGACCTGCACGGCCATGATCAACCCGTCGCGGAAGTTCGCCCACAGCACCTTGCCCAAAGACTCGGCGCGGTTGAGCTCTATCTTCGCCTCGCGCCACGCCGCCTTAAAACGGTTGCCCTCGATCTCTTTCTCCGGGTGCGGGGTGGCGCCCGGGTAGTAGTCCTCTGGAATCCGGGTGATGGGAGGGATGCGCACCACGATCGCGGTGACGATGAAGGTGATGATGAACGTGATGAAGAAGTACGCCGTCCAGTGCTCCATCATGTCCAGCGTCTTGGCCACGATGACCATGAACGTCGCGGACACGGTGGAAAATCCCGACGCCACAATCGACGCCTCGCGGCCGTTGTAGCTGCCGTTTTTGTACATGCGGTCCGTAATCAGCAGGCCCAGCGAGTAGGAGCCCAAAAACGACGCCACCGCATCCACCGCGGACTTGCCCGGGGTACGGAACACCGGCCGCATGATCGGCTGCACCATCACGCCGATGAACTCCATCAGGCCGAAGCCGACCAGCAGACCGAGGAAGATCGCGCCGACCGGGATGAGCAGGCCAACCGAGATGACCAGCTTGTCCAAGATGAACGGGCCGATATCCGGGTTGAACAGCCACGCCGGGCCGAAGCCGAAGGTGAGCATCGCGCACAACACGATCGCCAGCACCGACAGCGCGGCGAACGCCATGCGCGGGTAATCCTCTTTCCAGCGCCCGGAGACGAACTGGTAGACCGTGCCCGCGATGATGGCGAACAACGCCAGGTAGCGGGTGTTCTCGCCGAGCGTGGTGGTGATCCAGCTGACAATGTGGTCCAGCAGGATCGTGGATTTGGAATCGCCGATGGTAAACGGCACGAAAAACGCGAAGATGCCGATGGCGCTGTAGAGGAAGAAGCGCCACACCGCCTTCGGCTTCGGGTCCGCCTCAGGTGCGGTGCTTCGCTGACCGGGCTGCTCCGTGCGCGTGAAGCTTTCAGTGTTGTCCGTGGGGTCCTCGATGCCTTCAAAGCTGGGGTTGTCCAGCTCCGGGATGAGCGCCTCCGCACCCGCAGGCAAGTTCTTCACCGGCCATGCGGGGGAAAACCTGCGCCGGGAGTGCACCGGCTTCGCAGTCTCGTTCATTGTGTCCTTCCATCTGTGGCGTTCAGCACCGCAAAACCCTGCGGATATCGCGCAGAACGGAATGTTTTCGGTGTCGGCGCATAATTTTTACACCAAAAGTGACCCAAAGCACAACCAGATGGCCTATGTTCTCTAGATACCTGCAAGGTTTCCCGAATAATTCTCAGCACATACCCCTTTAGGAGGGTCCCGTGGAAGGTTTTATCGACACCCTCAACGGCGTGATTTGGTCCAACGCTCTCGTCTATCTGTGCCTCGGCGCAGGCGCGTACTTCACGCTCGCAACCCTGTTCCTGCAGATCCGCTGCCTGCCGGACATGATCCGCCAGCTCAAGTCCGGAGAAAGCTCTGAGCAGGGTATTTCCTCGTTCCAATCCCTGATGATCTCGCTCGCCGGCCGCGTCGGCGTGGGCAACATCGCCGGCGTGGCCACCGCCATCGCGTTCGGCGGCCCGGGCGCGGTGTTCTGGATGTGGCTGGTGGCCCTGCTCGGCTCCGCCACCTCGTTCATCGAGTGCTGCCTCGCCCAGATTTACAAAGAGACGGACCGCGACACCGGCGAGTACCGCGGCGGCCCCGCCTACTACATCGAAAAGACCTACAAGCACACCAAGGCCGCCCCGTTCATGCTGGTCTACGCCATTATCTTCGCGGTGTGCATGCTGCTGGCAACGTCCTACTTCCTGCCGGGGATTCAGGCCAACGGCGTGGCTGCGGCCGTCGATAATGCATGGGGCATCAACATCTGGGTCTCCGCCACCATCATGACCGTGCTGCTCGCGTTCATCATCATCGGCGGTGTCAAGCGCATTGCGAACTTCGCCTCCATGGTTGTGCCGTTCATGGCCGGCATCTACATCATCATTGCCATCGTGGTGCTGTTCGCCAACGCTTCCCAGATTCCCGAGGTCTTCGGCACCATCGTCCGCGCCGCCTTTGACAAGGAAGCCGCGTTCTCCGGCATGCTCGGCGCCGCCATCATGTGGGGCGTCAAGCGCGGCATTTACTCCAACGAGGCCGGCCAGGGCACCGGCCCGCAGTCTGCAGCAGCAGCCGAGGTCTCCCACCCGGCCAAGCAGGGCTTCGTCCAGGCGTTCGCCGTCTACATTGACACCCTGTTCGTCTGCTCCGCCACCGCCTTCATCATCATCTCCACCGACATGTACAAGGTCTTCGAGGGCCAGTCCGAAGACGGTGCGTTGATCTACGAGGGCTCGCTTGCCGACGGCATTCCTGTCGGCCCCGGCTTCGTCCAAGAAGCCCTGAACTCCTTCTCCGCCGGCCTCGGCCCGTCGTTTATCGCCCTGGCGATCATGTTCTTCGCCTTCACCACCGTGCTGGCGTACTACTACATGGCAGAGACCAACTTCACCTACCTGAACCGCTGGGTGAAAAACGAAAGCGCACGTAAGGCCATTATTTGGGTGCTGCGCGCCCTGATCCTCGTGGCCGTCTTCATCGGCGCAACCACCACCCCGGGCACCGCCTGGGCGCTCGGCGACATCGGCGTCGGCGCGACCGCATGGCTCAACATCGTGGCGATCATCTTCCTGCAGATCCCGGCGCTGAAGTGCCTGTGGGACTACCGTCGCCAGAAAAAGGCTGGCATCGACCCGCACTTCGACCCCGAGGCGCTGGGTATCCGCAACGCCGACTTCTGGGTGGAGCGCAAGAACCGCATGATCAAGGCCGGCACCTGGCCGGGCGTCGAGGGCAAGGTCGTCACCACGGCCCGCAACATCTAGCCGTAATCAAACCGGCTACCTAGGCGGGTGTGGTCTGTTTTCCGGGGCGGGGTGATCACTATGGTGATCTCCGGAATGGTGGGGAGTGCTCATGAGGTTCCTTCCGCATCAACCCGGTCGGGGTCGAGATGATGGGTAAAACTGATCAGGATAAGACGGTGTAGCCGGCTTCTTCGATGGCCCGGCGAACCATCTCCGGAGGTACGGCACCGGTGACCGTGACGGTGGAAACACCACCAGCGGCGAGATCAATCTGGACGTCGTCGACCTGGGGGAGGGCCTGAAGGGCCTGGGTCACGCTTTTCACGCAGTGCCCGCAGGTCAGGCCGGTGACCTGGTAGCTAGGGGAGGATCCTCCTGCTGACGAGTCGCTGGCGGCAGGGGTGGAGGCGGTGTCGGCATGTGAGGCGGGTCCGCAACAGCTGCAGCCGTGGGAGGCCATCGGCAAGAGGTGGGGCGGGGAGGTGGTCATGGGAAAGCTCCTATGGGTCGTTGGGATGCGGTAACGCTCGTTAGCATATACCCCCCCGGGGGTACATTTTCAAGGGGTGGAGGGCACGGCCCTCACGCGGGGCAGGGTGTGGTCACCGAGCAGCCTCCTCACTGTCGGGAGGGGGCAGCGGGAGGCGGAGGGCAAACACCGCTCCGCGACCGGGTCCGGGCACCTCCTTGACTGATACCCCCCATGGGTATAGGTTGAAGGTTGTTGGGGCATCTCCACTTCTGCCCCTCAGGACATCAAGGAAAGGATCATCTGATGAGCGCCGTAACAAAGAAGTACATCATCGAAGGCATGACCTGTGGACACTGCAAGTCCTCCGTGGAGGAGGAGATCGGCGAGGTCGCCGGTGTGACCATGGTGGAGGCCACCGTGGATACCGGGCAGGTGACCGTCACGGGTGAAAACTTCACCGACGACGATGTTGTCGCCGCTGTCACGACAGCCGGCTACACCGTCAAGCCCTAATCCCTGGGCCCGGTCCCCGCCTCACGTAGACACGGCCGGGCCAACCCTGCTGGATATGCCCATCAGGCCCAGCCATGCCGGTTCGATATCCCCGACGGTGCATCTGTGGGCGGGCCTTTTGGGACCTCGGAGATGCACCTCACCACTGTTTGCTGAAGGACTGATCACTGATGATTCAAACTCAACCGTCGGTTGACCTATTCCAGGTCGATCTGGGCGTCACCGGCATGACCTGTACGTCGTGCTCAGGGCGGGTGGAGCGCAAGCTCAACAAGCTCGATGGCGTGGAGGCCACCGTCAACTTCGCCACCGAATCCGCCTCCGTCAGTTACGACCCCACCAAAGTCGACGCCGATCGGCTGATCGAAACCGTGCGGGGTGCCGGATACGACGCGTTCACCATGGGGGATCAACACGCCTCCGCCGTGGACAGCGGCCCGGAGGAGGACACCGAGGTGGTCGGTGACCGCCACGAACAGGCCCGCGAGGCCGAGGCCACAGACCTGAAGTCGCGTCTGATCGGGTCGACGATCCTCTCCGTTCCGGTGGTCGCGATCTCGATGATCCCGTCCCTGCAGTTCATGAATTGGCAGTGGGCCCTACTCGTCATGTCCACCCTGATCTACTTCTACGGTGGCGCCCCGTTCCACCGGGCGACCTTAACCAACCTGCGTCACGGCTCGACCACGATGGACACACTCGTGTCTCTGGGCACTACTGCTGCGTATCTGTGGTCGCTGTGGGCCTTGTTTTTCGGCAACGCCGGGCACCCCGGCATGGTCATGGAGATGAGCCTGCTGCCCCGCGATGACGGCATGGACCACATCTACCTCGAGACCATCGCCGTAGTCATCACCTTCCTGTTGCTCGGCCGGTGGTTTGAGGTCCGCGCCAAGGGCCAGTCCTCCGCGGCGCTGAAGTCCCTGCTGGACATGGGTGCGAAAGACGCCGCGGTGATCCGCGACGGTGAGGAAGTCCGCGTCCCGGTCTCCCAGCTGACAGTCGGTGACGTCTTCGTCGTCCGCCCGGGTGAGAAGATCGCCACCGACGGTCGTGTCATCGAGGGCACCTCGGCCATCGACGAGTCGATGCTGACCGGCGAGTCCGTTCCCGTCGAGGCCGCCCCCGGCACCCCGGTCACGGGCGCGACGATCAACACCTCCGGTCGACTGCTGGTCGAAGTCACCCGCACAGGTTCGGAGACCACGCTGTCCCAGATGGCCAAGCTGGTCACTGACGCCCAGGCGAAAAAAGCCCCGGTTCAGCGCCTGGTGGATAAGATTTCCTCGGTCTTCGTCCCGACGGTCATTGTCGTCTCCATCATCACCCTGATCGTCCACCTCGCCCTCGGCAGCGGGGCGAACTGGGCCTTTTCCGCCGCAGTCGCGGTGCTGATCATCGCTTGCCCATGCGCCCTGGGACTGGCCACCCCGACCGCCCTGCTGGTGGGCACCTCCCGGGGCGCGCAGCTGGGCTTGTTGATCAAGGGCCCGGAGGTCCTCGAATCCACCCGTCAGGTCGACACCATCGTCATGGACAAGACCGGCACCGTCACCTCCGGGGTCATGTCGGTCACCGGCGTCCACGCCGCCGACGGCTACACCAACAACGAGGTCCTCGCCTTGTCGGCGGCCGTCGAAGCAGGCTCCGAGCACCCCATCGCCAAGGCGATTGTCACCGAGGCCGAGCGCTCCGGGAACATCCAGGAGGCCACCGACTTCGACAGCACCGCCGGCCGGGGCGTCACGGCCACCGTCAAGGGTCACGTCGTCACCGTCGGCCGCCCCGCCGGCCAGCTGCCCCGTGACCTCACCACCGCCTTCGACCACGCACAGTCGCAGGGCGCGACCCCGGTGGCTGTCTACGTCGATGACCAGCCCGCCGGTGTGGTCGTGGTGCGCGATGTCATCAAAGACTCCTCAGCGGAAGCGGTCGCCCAGTTCCGCAGGCTGGGGTTGAGGCCGTACCTGCTCACCGGCGATAACGCGAAGGCCGCGGCCGCCGTCGCCCAAGAGGTGGGCATCGATGCGGCCAACGTGAGTGCCGAGGTCATGCCGCAGGACAAGGTCGCGGTCATCGAGAAGCTACAACATGAGGGCAAGAAGGTCGCCATGGTCGGCGACGGCGTCAATGACGCGGCCGCCCTGGCCCAGGCCGATCTGGGTCTGGCCATGGGGGCGGGCACGGATGTCGCCATCGAGGCCTCCGATATCACTTTAATGAACAACGACCTGCGCTCCGCGGGCGATGCCATCCGTCTGTCACGTCGCACGCTGGGCACCATCAAGGGCAACCTGTTCTGGGCGTTCGCCTACAACGTCGTGCTGATCCCGGTCGCCGCGATCGGTTTCCTCAACCCGGGGTTGGCGGGCATTGCGATGGGCTTCTCCTCGGTGTTCGTGGTCTCCAACTCCCTCACGCTGCGTAGATTCAAGTCCTCCCACGACAACACAAGTTCCTCACCGCAGCCCGCTCGCCCCTCCGTGCGGCAGCCGGTCACCGCCTAATCCGCATCCTTTGCTAGCGGTAAGGAACCCCGTGTCCTCCTCCTGCGGCTGAGTCCCTCCAATAACACTCAAACCTCCGTCCCCAAGTACCTGCTCCTGACCTCTCCCCCGGCCCCACCCGGCAGGCCCCTCCGGGCTGACAATTTGCCGACTACTTATCCGAATAACGCCACAGGGCGTGGGAACCATGAGGTTCTCACGCCTCATTCCATACCCTCGGGCTTTCCATCCTGATCGACCCGCAACTGACTCAGGACATACCTGCCCCCTTTTTTCAGCAAGGAGACCATTGTGGATACTCGCACCCCTGATTAGACCGTTTCCTCTTCGGGTGGGGCCGACACCTGTCACACCACCCATGGCTACGGTTGCGTCCCTTAGTGTGGTGTAACGCTTGCTGATGGTGGGCCCTGGGAAATACAGGGGCGGCCATCGTCAGTAACCTTTCGACTCAACTACCACATCTCACCGAAAGGCACATGACGATGACCGCTGCACCGCATTCTATCGACCCGACAACCTATCTGGATGATCTGCTCGCTCAAGCCTCCCCGGATCTGATGCGCCAGATGCTGCAAGGGTTTATCAACCAGATCCTCTCCGCCCAGGCCGACACCGTCTGCGGCGCCGAATACGGCGTTGCTTCCACCGAGCGGGTCAACCACCGCAACGGGTACCGCCACCGCGACCTCGACACCCGAGTCGGCACCATCGATGTCGCGGTGCCGAAGCTGCGCCACGGCGCGTTCTTCCCGGACTGGCTGCTAGAGCGCCGCTCACGAGCCGAACGGGCACTATCGACTGTGATTGCCACCTGCTACCTCAAAGGGGTCTCCACCCGCCGAATGAACGATCTGGTGGCAACCCTTGGGATTTCTCACCTGTCGAAATCGCAAGTCTCGCGCATGTCGGAAGAACTCGACGAGATGGTCGCAGACTTCAGAAACCGCCCACTGGATCCCGGCGGGTACTCCTACCTGTCGTGCGACGCGTTGACGATCAAAGTGCGCGAAGGCGGCCGGGTGGTCAAATGCTCCGTGCTGCTTGCCACCGGTGTCAACGCCGACGGGTACCGCGAAATGCTCGGCATGCACGTTGCCACTGCGGAATCCAACGCGTCGTGGAAAGGCTTCTTCCAAGACTTAAAAGCCCGCGGGCTTCGCGGTGTCTTCCTTATCACCAGTGATGCTCATGAGGGCATCCAGCACGCGATATCTGAAGTGCTGCCTGACGCGTCCTGGCAGCGGTGTCGCACCCATTTCGCGAAAAACCTTTACGAAAAGGTGCCGAAAACCCAGTGGCCGATGGTCTCGGCGATGTTCCAGACGATCTTCCAGCAACCCGACGCCCAATCCACCTGGGGACAAGCCCGCGAAGTCGTTGACCTGTTGGAGCCGAAGTTCCCCCAGGTTGCGGCGTATCTGGAGGAATCACTCGATGAGGTGCTGGCGTTTACCGCAGCGCCGAAACCGGTCTGGACGAAGGTGTGGTCAAACAACCCCACCGAGCGGTTAAACCGGGAGATCCGCCGGCGCACCGACGTCGTGGGTATCTTCCCGAACCGCGAATCGATCATCCGGCTTGTCGGCGCCGTCCTTGCCGAGCAACACGACGATTGGATCCAACAAAAACGCTACATGTCACTATCTGCACTCGAGCACACCAAACACCTCATGCACCAACCCAACCCTGAAGCGTCCTGGGTTTAGTTCCGCTTCTTTTACGGCCCTGTGTTGATGGGCTGGGTGAGATAGTACTCGGTTTCTACTTCCTGTGGGGTGGCGTAGTCCAAAGCTTCATGAAGCCGCTTGGTGTTCCACCAATGCACCCACCGCAAGGTGGCCAGTTCGACTTCTCCGACCGACGTCCACGGACCTTGGGCATGAATCAGTTCCGCCTTGTAGAGACCATTGACTGTTTCGGCTAGAGCATTGTCATAAGAATCGCCGACTGTTCCCACACTCGGACGGATTCCGGATTCCGCTAGCGCAGTGGAATACTTCAGTGACACGTACTGGCTGCCCCGATCACTATGGTGAATTAACTGGTTTCCATGAATTCGCCCTGCAGTCGTTAACGCATGCTCCAAAGCCTCCATCGGCAGCGCATCGGTACGCATCGTCGAGCGTGTAGCAACACCAACAATTTTCCGACTGAAGACATCAACTACAAATGCGGTGTAGGCGAATCCCGACGAAGTGCGAACATAGGTAATGTCGGCAACCCACAACCTGCCTGGTGCTTGTGCACGAAAGTTTCGCTGTACTAGGTCTGGGCGATGATCCGGTGCCTTCGGGCTAATCGTTGTCACAGGGGTTCGTCCACGTCTGCGGCCAGAAACACCTGCTAGCTTCATCAGTCGTGCAGCCTTGTCACGACCGATATGAAAACCTTCACGGTTCATCGCGTGCCACATTTTGCGGATACCGTAGACCGAGAAGTTCTCCGCATGCACACGCTGTATTTCTGGGATGAGAAGGCTATCGCTTAAGGCCCTTGCACTGGGAACGCGTGTGGTGGCTTTGCGGTAGCCGCGTGAAGTAATGAATCCACGATCTGCTTGTTTCAGGACTCGGCAGATGGCCTCGACCCCAAACTGATCTTTATACGTGTCGATGTAAGAGATCATTTGGTCGTGGGTCGGTCGAGTTCCGCTGCGAAAAAAGCCGAAGCTGTCTTAAGAATCCCGTTTGCTCGCTTCAGTTCACGGTTCTCTCGGCGCAAACGCTTGAGTTCTTCTTCCATTGTTTCGCTATCCGGCGTTGTGCGGCCATCTCGTGTGGAGGCGCTGTCGCGGTACCACGCCCGCAATGTGTGGCGTGATACGCCGAGGAGCTCTCCGACCTGTTCGTAGGCACGCTGCAATGAGCAGGACTCCAAGCGGACCATTTCGATGATCTGATGGACCGCCTTCTCCTTGAACTCGACGGAATACTTTCTAGGCATAGTTCAATCCTTCCTTAGCTGAGGTAGGAACTAAACCCAGGACGCTTCACCCCCACACAGGAGATGATCATGGTGACCACCACCAGCTAACCGCCTAACAACCCCCCAACTTCATACCGAGCCGAAAGCACAAACGGCTACACCACTACACGGGACTTGACCCATGGCTACATCAACGACAAGGATCGCTATCTCGCCCGCCTCAAGCGCATCGAGGGACAGGCCCGGGGCCTGCGCAGCATGGTCGACGAGGAACAGTACTGCATCGACATCCTTACCCAGATCTCCGCGGTCAATGCTGCCCTACGCAGCGTTGCCCTGGGACTACTCGATGACCACATGAAACACTGCGTCCGTGACGCCGCCAAGTTAGGAGGAGAGGAGGCCGACGCCAAGTTCCAGGAAGTCACCGACGCTATCGCCCGTTTCGCCCGGTGACAGGCCGGGACCCGACCACCACACCCCCGTCGAGAACGGCGGCCAGGCCACTCTGACCGCCCCTGTTGCCGGCTGGAGGCTTCGGAGTCCTGCTGCTGGCGGCGACATGATCGGGTTGATGGCCACTGTTGCTGCTGGTCGAAAAGATCGCGCCACTGAACAACCTTGACCACATCCCCACCTGCAACATCAACCGGTGCTGTTGCAAAGTTGGGGGGAGAGCCGCAGCCCTGAAGGCGGCCGACGGTCAATGACCTCGAGCGCTATCCTAACCACGATCTGCGCGCACTTCAGGGTTTTCGGGATCAGGGACAACAGCACCGCTGCGATTAGATGTATCTCTAGCCCTCTGTGTGCACGCAAGTCCGGAGTTTGTCCGACGATAGCGGGGTTAATGAACCCTGTGGGCGTTGTGGAAGATCCACCACTCGTACAAGCACATCACCGCGGCGACGCCCTCCCAGCAGCCGACGGCGAAACACCATCGGCCCCGCCGGCGCCGCTGCTCAGGAAGCCAGTGGAGTGGCACTCACAGACCTCCGAGACTGCGCCGACAGAAGGCGCGCCTCCCCTGCCCCGTGGGGGCCGTCTCTGCATTCGTGCGTTCAGCGCCCGTTACCTCACGCCAGCATGGTCGTCCTCCGGGGCGCCGGTCTGCGTGGTGTCGGCACGTTCGTCGCGTGCGGTGACATGCCCCTCGCGTCGCATGCGTTCAACCATGTGCGGGTAGTGCAGTTCGAACGCAGGCCGCTCGGAGCAGATACGCGGTAGCGAGGTGAAGTTGTGGCGCGGCGGCGGGCAACTAGTCGCCCACTCCAGCGAGTTGGGTGCTGTTGCAAACAGGAATTCCAAATAACTAACTATTTGTTAGTGTGCAGCACAACGCTGGTACCGGATCCGCCGTTTTCGTCGAAAACGCGAGTTTGCAACAGCACCTATCAGGTCCTAGTTCTGGTTCTGTGGCGGCAGCGCCGCGACGAGCTGGACGTCGAAGTCCTGCGGACCCAGGCTGGCGGCACCGCCTGGCGAACCGAGGTCGTCGAAAAAGCCGGCGTTAGCGTCGATGTAGTCCACCCACTTGTCTGGGACATCGTCTTCGTAGAAGATGGCCTCAACCGGGCAAACGGGCTCGCAGGCACCGCAGTCGACGCACTCGTCGGGGTGGATGTAGAGCATCCGTTTGCCCTCGTAAATGCAGTCCACGGGACATTCTTCGACGCAGGCTCGATCCAGGACATCAACGCAGGGCTGGGCGATTGTGTAGGTCATCGGATCTCCGATACTACGGATAAAGACGTGGAAAATAGGTTCACTGTCATCCTACTAGCTCCCCGATCCTTCACCAATGGGCACATATCTTCGATTACCCCCGCCGCCAGTAGCGGTAAGGATAGTGGAACCGGTCAGCTGGTCACCGTCGCATGCTGGTACAAACATCAGCGACAGGAGGCCGGTGATCGAACGGTGCCGGTCCATGGTCTCGCCGCGAAAAACGGACCCTCGGCGGGCTCAAACACCCCAGGGGAAGTCCCTATCTTTCTTATTGCTTCAGTTTGGCAATGGTGATCAAAACAGCGGAGTCCTCGATTGCCTCGAGGCTGTGCCGAGATCGCGGCACGATCAACAGATCACCGCTGCGACCTATCCAGGTCTCATCGCCCGTCCTGAGTTGGACACGCCCTTGTAGGACATAAATCGTGGATTCATCGTGATTGTCGCGCTCTCCGAGCTCGGCACCCTGACGTATCCCGACGACGGTCTGCCGCAGAACTTTTTCGTGTCCGCCGAAGACGGTATCGGCGGCACGAGCACTAGGGGCGATGACGGCCTCTTTAAGTTGCTTGCGGGCGAGGGCCTCGATCGATATTTTGTGCATATAAACAACCTTTCGGAGCCGGTCTGGGAAGCATCGAATGGTGAGGAGACCATGTTTTTGTTCATGCGCTTTCTCTGATGGCCCAAGAAGTTAACGCAGTACGTAAAAAGTGGACTCTGACGTGTCAGTGGTAGGGATCCTCCGTGGGCGGGCCGATGCGCAGGATAGCGGTCAGCGCTTGGTTTCGGTTACTGACATCGTACGGCAATATCGGTCGGCTCGACCTGATCCTGGAAGCCGAAAACGACACCACCAATCGGTATAAACTGGCCAAACAGGCCGACGTACTGATGCTCATCTATCTGTTGGGACCAACCGGTGTCATCAACCAACTCGGCAGGCTCGGTTATTCCTTCTCCGAAACTGACCTGAAACGCACCGTAGAGTACTACGTGTCCCGCAGCTCAGAAGGATCCACACTCAGCCGGGTGGTCCATTCCTCGGTGCTCTCCCGCTTCAACGAGGACCGGGCCTGGGCCCTTTTCCGCGAAGCCGTGGTCGCGGACCTGGATGACACCCAGGAGGGAACCACCCGCGCAGGAATTCATCTGGGTGCGATGGCGGGCACGGTGGATATCCTAACCCGCTCTTTTGCCGGTCTTCAGACCGAAGCCAACGCCCTTACCTTCGATCCCCGACTGCGTACCCACCTGGAAAAAGTGGAATTCCAGATCCAGTACCGCGGGCACCTGATCGATGTTGCCCTGAGCATCGATAGTCTCCTGATCCGACTACACCCCAGTACTGCGCCACCCATCTACGTGGGGAGCGCGGGAGCGTATGTGGAACTCGCCGGTGGGGAGTCAACGGACCTATTCGAGGCACGACGCGGCCTGCAGAACAAACCTACCCCGGACCTAACCAGGTGAGAAAACCCATGATGTCTGCCAAGCAGGCCGAAGCCAGGAGCATGACCGGTTCCCTTCGGCGGAGAGCACAGCTGCCGAAGACCCACGCTGGCCGGGCACCACCGGGGAAGAACCGTCATGACGCAGATCCTCGGTATTTACCTAACTGGACTGGAACCGTACCGGGATACGACAACGAGCACAGTTGCCTGGGACCGGGGCACAGTGGGCTCCACGACATGGTCACAACTCGCTAGGCGGAAGGACGTTTCATGGACGTAGGAAAATACGACAAGGTCAGGGCCGGTACCGGCTTCATCGCGGCGTTGGATCAAAGCGGGGGCAGTACCCCGAAAGCGCTGAAACTTTATGGGATCAACGAGGACGCCTACTCCAGTGGGGAGGAGATGTTTGGTCTGGTGCATAAGATGCGCACGCGCATCATTACCAGCCCCAGTTTCGACGGTGACCGGATCCTCGGGGCGATTTTGTTCGAGGACACAATGGACCGCGACATCGGGGGAATGCCTACAGGGGATTATCTGTGGAAAGTCAAAGACATTGTGCCGTTCCTCAAGATTGACAAGGGCCTGGCGGAAGAAACCCACGGGGCTCAGGTCATGAAGCCCCTCCCTGATCTGGACAACCTGCTCGAGCGTGCGGTAAGCAAGCACATGTTCGGCACCAAAATGCGCTCGTTCATCAGGCTTCCCGGGGAGGGGGGTGGACGCTGTCGTTGCGCAGCAGTTCGCGATCGCTCAGCAGATCCTCCGGTTCGGGCTGGTACCCATTGTCGAGCCTGAGGTCGACATCCACAGCCCCCGGAAGATCGAGGTAGAAGACCAGCTCCGGGTGACCCTGCGCAAAGAGCTCGACCAGCTGAAGGAGGACCAGGCGGTCATCCTCAAACTGACGCTTCCCGAAACTGATGACTTCTACCGCGAGCTCGTGGAACATCCGCGGGTGCTGGCACTATCAGGCGGCTACTCGCGCGGAAGCTAACGCTCGCCTGGCACGCAACCCCGGAATAGTCGCCAGTTTCTCCCGCGCCCTGACCGAAGGGCTCACCGTCACCCAGGACGACCGCGAATTCGACGCTGTCCTGGATGAAACAATCGGCACTATCGCGGAAGCCTCACGCACCTGACTACGCCTTCCGAAAAGGCGCGGTGCGCCTGATCAACTGCTTATACAGCGGTGCCCGACCCGGACATGAGCGATCTGGGTCGGGCACCGCCGTGGGTGTCTCCTGCTGGAATCAGCCGTTGGACAGAGGTGAGAAAAAGTCCGCGCGCACCCCCAGGGCACGGTCGGTGCGCTGGATGGACTCATCACCGTCTTCCACGGTGCCAGCCAGGGCACGGATTGCGTCGATGTTCTCGGGGATGACGATGGCCTGGTTGTCGACCGTGTACGTCCAGAACAACTCATTGCCCTGCACGGTCAGGATATCTTCCCAGATGGCGACCTCATACATATCGCCCCGTGGCCGGCCTAGATCTCGCATCAATTCGACGGTGCTGTTGACCGCCACGATTCCATCGGAGCGCCGCACGAAAGCGATCCGCGGCATCGCCTTCAACGCTTCGAGAACCTCTTCTGTGTCTGCCGGGCGGGTTAGCTCGATGGTCCAGAAATGCAGGTGGTTGTGGGTGTGCGCTCCCTTGGCCGCCATGGTCACCACATCCAGGTCGGGGACCACCGACTGGGCGTCTGGGCCTTGATGGCTGGGAATACGACCTTCGGGAACTATGGTGTTCATGATCCCCGAGTGGTCGGATTCCCACGGATCGGTGGCCCGGCGGACAAGCACTCCCCGCGCTTTGGACAGCAATCCAGCGTCCTGGAGTGCGATAAGGGTGCGGACAGTGCCGGTGGTGTTGCAGGAAACCACGCGGGTGGTGTCGCGTCCAAGCGTGGAACTGTAGTTGGCGTGGGCAACGAAGGAGTGGCCGGTGAGACTGTGCTTCTCCCCGCCCTGGAACACGGACTTGACTCCATGGGTGCGATAGAGGTCGAGGTTGCCGGCCCCGATGGTGGACGGGGTGCAGTCCACCACGACATCCGCGTTGTCGAGCAGGTCCGGTAGTTTCCCGGCGATGGGATATCCGGCAGCGCTCATCTCTTGGTGGGCTTCTTCGGTGGAGGCATAGACCGGGATGCCCTGCGTGATGGCGGTGGCGACCCGGTAATCGGTGGTGACGTCGCTGACCCCGAGGAGTTCCATGTCTTCCTGGGCTCTCACCGCGTCGGCTACACGTTTACCGATGACACCGTACCCGTTTACTGCAACCTTGATTTTATTCGGCATGCTGATTGTCCTTCCCGGAAATCCTCGTTTGGCCCGATGGCCGTATGGTCGTGTTTCTCATCTGGGGTGGTCGGGGAATGTCCTTATTCAGAGCTCGTTGAGCATCTGCTCCATCTCGGCGATCTCGGCCTCCTGATCTTCAATGACCTGCTCAGCCAGAGCGATGGCCTGCGGGTTCTGGCCATCAGTGACCTCTTCGCGGGCCATATCGACCGCGCCCTCATGGTGGGCGGTCATCTGCTCAAGGTAGAGCCGGGCAGCCTCGGTGCCCTTGGCGTCCTCGAGGGCTGTCATGTCCTCCTCGCTCATCATTCCACTCATCCCGCCATGGTCCATCTCACCCATATCACCGGTGACCGGATCTTCTTCCCAGGTCTCGAGCATGGTATTCATCCGGTCGATCTCCGGCCCCTGGGCATCGATAACACCCTGGGCGAACTCGATGACCTCGGCCGGGATATCGTCCTTGGCCAGGAGGATTTCACTCATCTCCACGGCCTGTTGGTGATGCGGGATCATCATCTGCGAGAACATGATGTCCGCGTCATTGTGCTCGGCGGAGACCTCTCCGGCCGCCCCCGTCTCTGTCTCAGGATCCGTGGTGGCCCCGGTCGTTTCGGTGGTGTCGGGGGCGGACGTAGTGGCGATGGTCGTGGTGTCGGTGTTTTCTCCCTCAGTGTTATCTGCGCAGGCGGACAAAACCAGGGTGGAGGTCAAGGCGAGAGCGGCGATGGTGATGGTGCGCTTCATGGGGGTTCCCTTTCGGAGGTTGTGTATGGGGGAGTCGATGAAGGATTGAAAGTCAGCGGACGGGGGCTGCAGAGCTCATAGCAGCCTTCTCCTCCTTCCCGTCGGTCGGAGCCAGGTGGGCCGGATCCAAATCAATGCGGCGTAGCAGCTGGGCGTTCAGGGCCACCACGATGGTCGAGGCAGACATCAAGATCGCGCCCATGGCCGGGGACAGCACGAACCCGATCGGGGCGAGCACGCCGGCGGCCAGCGGCACGGCGAGGATGTTGTAGCCAGAGGCCCAGATGAGGTTCTGGATCATCTTGCGGTAGCTGGCCTGCGAGAGCTCAATCATCGACAGCACTGCCCGCGGGTCATCACTGGCCAGGACCACTCCGGCGGATTCCATGGCCACATCCGTGCCGGCCCCGATGGCGATACCGACCTCCGCGCGGGTCAGAGCGGGGGCGTCGTTGACACCGTCGCCGACCATGGCCACGCTCAGGCCACGCTCCTGTAACTGGGTGACCTTGGTGTCCTTGTCTTGGGGCAGGACCTCGGCGAAGACCTCATCGATCCCCAGGTCCTTGCCAACCGCCTGGGCCACCTGCTGCGCGTCACCGGTGATCATCGCGACCTTCACCCCGCGGTCTTGCAGGGCTTTCACGGCGGCGTGGGATTCGGGGCGAATCTTGTCCTCGACGGCCACCGCACCGATGATCTGACCGTCGCGGACAATATGGAGCACACCGGCCCCACGCCCGGTCCAGGCGCTGGTGGTGTCGGTGAGCTCGGCCGGGGCGGTGAGGTTGAGCTCGCGCAGCATGTTCGGCCCGCCCACGAGGATCTCAGCGCCATCGACAGTGGCCCGGACCCCCCGGCCGGAGGCGGCGCTGAAACCAGTTGCACGGATTTGCCGACGGGAGGCCTCGGGATGGGCGGCCGCGGCCGCCACGATGGCGCGGGCCACGGGGTGCTCGCTGTCGGCCTCCGCGGCGGCGGCCAGGGCCAGCAGCTCGCCCTCGGTGACGCCGACAGCTGCCGCGACACCGGTGACCGCGTGCGCCCCCTCGGTCAGGGTGCCGGTTTTGTCGAAGAGCATCACGTCGATGGTGCGCATCCGTTCGAGCGCCATCCGGTCCTTGATGAGCACCCCGGATTTCGCGGCCCGCTCGGTGGAGATCGCAATGACCAGCGGAATCGCCAGGCCCAGGGCGTGCGGGCAGGCGATGACCAGTACCGTGACCGTGCGCGCCACGGCATCGTCCGGGCTGCCGAGGATGGTCCACACCACCGCGGTGATCAGAGCGGAGATCAGCGCGAACCAGAACAACAACGCCGCCGCCCGATCCGCCAGGGCCTGGGCCCGGGAGGAGGACTCCTGGGCGTCGGCAACCAAGCGTTGGATCCCGGCCAGGGCGGTGTCCCCGCCGGTAGCCTCCACCCGGATGCGGACGGTGTTGTCGGTGGCCACAGTACCGGCGACCACCTTGTCACCGGTGTCGCGGAAGACGGGACGGGATTCGCCGGTGATCATCGCCTCATCGAATTCGGCGGCTCCGTCGAGGATGGTTCCGTCGGCCGGCACCCGGGCACCGGCCCTCACCAGCACGACGTCGTCGACGACCAGCTCGGAGATGGCCACGGTGCGGGTGGTCCCGTCGATGACCTTCTCGGCCTCATCCGGCAGCAGGGCAGCCAGCGCGTCAAGCGCGGAGGACGCGGCCCCGAGAGCACGCATCTCCAGCCAGTGGCCCAGCAGCATGATGGTCACCAGCAGGGCCAGCTCCCACCAGAAGTCCAGGTCAAAACCGCCCAGCCCCAGAGTGGTGACCCAGGAGGCGACAAACGCCACGGTGATGGCCATGGCGATCAGGAGCATCATCCCGGGTTGGCGGGATTTCAGTTCGTTCCATCCGCCCTTGAGGAAAGGCGTTCCGCCGTAGACGAAGATGATCGTGCCCAGCACCGGGGGGATCCAGGTGGATCCGGGGAATGCCGGGAGGTGGTAGCCGAGCAGCTGGGCGACCATGGGGCTGAAAATAACGACGGGAATGGACAGAATCAGCGACCACCAGAAGCGGTCCCGAAACATTGCGGTGCTGTGTCCGGCGTGTTCGCCGTGACCATGAACGTGGTGGTCTTCGTCCATGGCGGAGTGCGGGTGATCGTGGGGCATCGCCTGGCCGTGGGTGTCGGCATCTGCGTGGTGTTCGTGGCTGGCATGATCCGGGTGGTGGGTGTGGTCTGTTTCCGGAGCGGGGTGATCACCATGGTGATCTCCGGAATGGTGGGGAGTGCTCATGAGGTTCCTTCCGCATCAACCCGGTCGGGGTCGAGATGATGGGTAAAACTGATCAGGATAAGACGGTGTAGCCGGCCTCTTCGATGGCCCGGCGAACCATCTCCGGAGGTACGGCACCGGTGACCGTGACGGTGGAAACACCACCAGCGGCGAGATCAATCTGGACGTCGTCGACCTGGGGGAGGGCCTGAAGGGCCTGGGTCACGCTTTTCACGCAGTGCCCGCAGGTCAGGCCGGTGACCTGGTAGCTAGGGGAGGATCCTCCTGCTGACGAGTCGCTGGCGGCAGGGGTGGAGGCGGTGTCGGCATGTGAGGCGGGTCCGCAACAGCTGCAGCCGTGGGAGGCCATCGGCAAGAGGTGGGGCGGGGAGGTGGTCATGGGAAAGCTCCTATGGGTCGTTGGGTGCGGTAACGCTCGTTAGCATATACCCCCCGGGGGTACATTTTCAAGGGGTGGAGGGCACGGCCCTCACGCGGGGCAGGGTGTGGTCACCGAGCAGCCTCCTCACTGTCGGGAGGGGACAGCGGGAGGCGGAGGGCAAACACCGCTCCGCGACCGGGTCCGGGGGAGGTGGCGGTGAGAGTGCCGCCGTGGGCCTCGATCAATGCCTTGGAGATGGTCAGACCGATACCGGCCCCGCCGTTATCCCGGCTGCGGGCGGCATCCCCCCGGTAGAAGCGTTCGAAGATGTGTCCGAGCTGGCCAGGTGGGATGCCCTCGCCGTCATCGGCGACGTGGATGAGCGCGGTGGACGCCCCCTGTCGGTAGACGCTGATCCGAACCTGCCCGCCGGCCGGGGTGTGCCGTAGCGCGTTCGACAGGAGATTGCTCATCACCTGGCCGAAGCGTTGCCGGTCCACGAGCACCCGGGCGGCGTCCGTAATGGTCTCGACCTGTAAATCGACGCCTTTGTCAGCATAAGCTTCCCCCGCGGCAGCAGCGGCGGTATGGAGCAGATCCCCGAGCCCTTCCTCCGCCAGGTCCAAATCGATCCGGTGTTCCTGGGCCCGGGAGACATCGTCAATGTCTTCCATCAACCGGGTCAGGCGGGTGAGTTGGTCAGCCATGATCGCGTGGGTGGCATTATCCCAGTCCACGACCCCGTCCTGGAGACCATCGAGGTAGACCGTGAGCACCGATAAGGGGGTGCCCATTTCGTGGGCCAGATCAGAGAGCATCTGGCGGCGGACCTGTTCGGTGTGTTCCAGCCGGTCGGCCATGGTGTTGAAAGCATGCGCCAGGGTGGTGACCTCGGGGCCTGCTTCTCCGGCGGGCACGCGGATATGGGAGTTGCCGGCCGTCAGGCTGGTAGCGGCGCGGGTGAGATCCTGCAGGGGGGTGCGCAGGCGACGCGATAACCACAGGCTGGCCAGTAGGGCGCTGATCAAGGCGGTGGGCAGGGCGACGGCCAGGGTGATCAGGTTGGCGTCCCGGTAGGCCTGCTCGGCATGGAACAGCTCCAGCGAGGGGTACTCCCGGCCGGTCATCAACATATGATCCTGGAACAGGGTCGGGCCCACCATCGTGGCCGCGGCCGCGGCCACCAGCAGGCTAATCACCACGACCAACACCTGGGCGGCCAGGAAGCGGAAGGTCAGGCCGGGTTCGTGATTCATGGCTGCCCCACCCGGTAGCCCACGCCACGCACGGTGTCGATAAACCCCCGGCCCCGGGTGTCGGTGCCGAGCTTGCGACGCAAGTTGCCGATGTGGACATCGACGATGCGTTCATCACCGACCCAGGTGGTGTCCCAGACCTCGGTGACCAGGTCGTGGCGGGTCAGCACCTGGCCGGGGCGCAGGGCCAGGGCAACCAGCAGCTCGAACTCCGTGCGGGTGAGCTCGACGGTCGTCTCCCCCACCCGCACCTGATGGGCGACGGGGTCAAGGATGAGGTCACCAACGATCAAGGGGGTGGTCACCTGCGGTGGGGTGGTGCTGGTGCGCGGGCGGCGCAGCACCGCATGCACCCGGGTCACCAGTTCCCGGATGCTAAAAGGTTTGGTGATGTAGTCATCCGCCCCCAGGGTCAAACCGCTGATCTTGTCGTCCTCGCTGCCACGCGCGGTGAGCATGAGGATGTAGCAGTCCGAGAAGGTGCGGATCCGTCGGCATACCTCCAGGCCGTCGAGTTCGGGCAGCCCCAGATCCAGTACCACAACATCGGGGGAAAAGTGACGGGTCTCGTCCACGGCCTGGGTGCCGGTGTGTGCCTGGCGGGTATCGAAGCCGGCCCGGATGAGGTAGGAGGCCACCATCTGAGCCAGGGGTTGTTCATCATCGACGACCAGCACCCGCCCCGGGGGCGTGGCGGTGGTCGGTGTGTGGTCAGCCATAGACCCCAGTATCGCTCCGGGCAGGGGGAATACCACCTTCGCTCAGTGCCCGGCGGGAAATCTTCATCAAATCTTCAAACATCACCCTTCGACCGTCGTCACCCCTGTGCCCCACCCCGGGCCGGCGGCATCGCCTCCCCTGGTCGGTTCAGCAGGCGCCACCAGGGATTTCACTGCCTGCACCGCATACCCGGGGTGGGTGGAAGGACATCGCCCACGGCTGTGGGGTGGTGTTCCGGTGGTGACCCAGCCCACCGAATTCACCCCCTTTTCGCCCTGTTATAAGGCTTTGAGCAGGGTTTTTGAATTCTAGTCCGTTAGGCACCCGTGCTAGATAAAGGTATGGCATCGACCTTGAGGCGGTGTCTTCTCATGGCCCTACCACGATCCAAGGAGATTGACGTGAAACGAGCAGCGATCGCAGCCGCCGCCCTTGCCCTCGCCCTCACGGGGTGTTCGGCCGCCGACCCGGAACCCACCGCCGATGGGACGGTGTCCCAGGATGCATTCCTGACTAGCCATGGCCTGGCCGACATGGACGCGGTGGAGATCATTGATCACCTCGACCGGCAGAAGGTCACTGAGCGTCCCACGGATCTGATCGCCTCAGTGCGTAACGATGAACTGCTGCTCTCGAGCGATGACCAGGAAGTCGCGCTCGATCTTCCCGACAATCAGACGTATGTCTCGAT
Source organism: Corynebacterium afermentans subsp. afermentans (assembly GCF_030408355.1). Taxonomy (NCBI): domain Bacteria; kingdom Bacillati; phylum Actinomycetota; class Actinomycetes; order Mycobacteriales; family Corynebacteriaceae; genus Corynebacterium; species Corynebacterium afermentans. Next base: position 2,194,414 of record NZ_CP046606.1, on the reverse strand, counting down.
CGCACCCTATCTCACCTCCACCCACGACTGCTTCTACCACAGCCTCACGACCTGCCAGGGGGAACTCGACAATGAGGATATCCAGGTCACGATCACCGATGAGGCGACCGGTGAGGTGCTGGTGGACGAGGCGACAACAACCTTCGACAACGGGTTTATTGGCTTCTGGCTTCCCGATGATGTCACCGGCCTGATTGAGGTCAGCTACCAGGGGCGTACCGGCACCACGGAGTTTTCCACCACCGACGACGGTGCCACCTGTGTCACAGACCTGCGCCTGACGTGATGGCTCAGCAGGATCCTCACCTGCGACTGTCTCCCGTGCCACTGAAATCTTGCACCAAGGAAGGTTAAATCATGACGAACGCGTTTTCCCGACGACAGTTTCTGCTCGGCGGGCTCGTCCTCGCCGGCACCGGGGCCGTGGCCGCCTGCACCAGCGACCCTGGACCCGCTGCCCCGGCACCAGGTCCCTCCCTTCGCCCCACTCCCACCCCCACTGCGCTCGGTGAGCCGACGGTGCGCCGGACGCTGACCGCGCGGCCCCTCTCCCTGGATATCGGCGGCATCGAAGCCAAGACGTGGGGATACGTCTCTGACACCGGGGATGCGGCCATTGAGGCCACCGCCGGCGACGTCCTCCAGGTCGATATCACCAATGAACTGCCTGAGAGCACCTCCATCCACTGGCATGGCATCGCACTCCACAACGCAGCCGACGGTGTGCCCGGCATGACCCAGGATCCCATTGAACCTGGCGAGTCTTTCTCCTATGTTTTTGAAGTCCCCCACGGTGGCACCTACTTCTACCATTCCCACACCGGCCTGCAACTCGACCGGGGTCTGCACGCCCCACTGATCATCCGTGACCCGCAAGACGCTGAGGACCAGGACGTCGAGTGGACCATCGTGCTCGACGACTGGGTCGATGGCATTCAGGGCACTCCCGACGATGAGCTCGACAAGCTCACCGGAATGGGTTCGGGCGACCATAACGGAATGGGAGGTCACGGCCAGATGATGCACGGCACCCCGGACCGGGTACTGGGCGGGGATGCCGGTGATGTGATGTATCCGCACTACCTCATCAACGGACGTATCCCCCGTGCTCACCGGACCTTCGAGGCTCGCCCGGGCGACAAGGCCCGCCTGCGGTTTATCAACGCGGGCGGTGACACCATCTTCAAGGTGGCCCTCGGTGGTCACCGCATGACCGTCACCCACACCGACGGCTTCCCTGTCCAGCCCAGGGAGACCGAATCGATCTACCTGTCGATGGGCGAGCGTGTCGACGTCGAGGTCATCCTCGGCGACGGCATCTTCCCGCTCACGGCTTTGGCGGTGGGTAAGGACGACCGCGCCTTCGCCGTCATCCGCACCGCCGGCGGCCAGGCCCCCCGCCCCGATGTCGACTTCCCCGAGTTGTCGTCCACCGGACTGCTTCTGTCCTCCCTGAAGCCAGCAGACCGTGCACTCCTGCCCGAGGGCACACCAGACCGAGAAGTCAGCATCGACCTGGGCGGGCAGATGATGCCGTATGAATGGAGCATTCTCACCGACGGCCAATCCTCCTCCGCGACCGTGGAGGAGGGCCAGCGCCTGCGGATGGTCATGCGCAACAGGACCATGATGCCCCATCCCATGCACATCCACGGACACACGTGGGCGCTGCCCGGCAGCGGCGGGCTACGCAAGGACACCGTCCTTCTCCGCCACGGTGAAACCATGATCGCCGACCTGATCGCTGACAACCCCGGTGAGTGGGCATTTCACTGCCATAACGCCTATCACATGGAAACCGGGATGATGAGTTCCCTGCGGTACGCCTAACCCCGCAGCATGGTCGGTCGCTGGGGTGAGCTGGGTCGCTGCAGACCACCCACCGGGCAGCACGATGACCTTCCTCGGTGTTGTGGTCTTCCGGGACAACCAGAACACCGTTTCCCGCCTGTGGCCGCTTGTTGCGCCAACCGCCCCGCTCGGCGCCCTACCACAGGGACTCGAACAGCGCTTCGGCCTCCGCGTCGTCCCAGAGCACCACGTTGCCCACCTCGGTGTCGGTGAAGCCGCCGATGGGCACGGTCTCCGTCTTTAGGCCGCCGCGCAGCGCGATGACGATGCGGGCGAGGTTCCAGGCGTGGTCGTCGGAGTTGACCGTCAGCAGGCTGGGGGTGACCCACAACAGCCGCGCCATCCGGAACGGGTTCAGGTACACGGACGGGGACAGCAGGCGCGTGACCAGCGTGGTCATGAACTCGCGCTGGCGTGCCACGCGGTCCAGGTCGCCCTGGGCGGTGGCGCGGGTGCGCACGTAGCCCAGCGCGGTGGGGCCGTCCATTTGCTGGCAACCGGGTTGGAGGTTGATGTTGGCCAACGGGTCGTCGATGGGCTCGGCGACGCAAATCTCCACGCCGCCCGCCGCGTCGACCACGCCGGCGAGGCCGCCCATGCCGATCTCCGCGTAGCGGTCCACGTGCAGCCCGGTGTTCTGCTCCACGGTTTCCACCAGCAGCTGCGGCCCGCCGATGGAGAACGCGGCGTTGATCTTGTCGTAGCCGTACCCGGGCACGGGCACATACGAGTCGCGCGGGATGGACACCAGCGTCGGCTTTCCGCGCAGTGGTAGGTGCATGAGCATGATCGTGTCGGTGCGCACGGTGCCCAGGTCGCCGCCGGTGCCGAGGCGTTCGACGTCCTTTTCGCTCAGGCCCGTTCGTGAGTCGGAGCCCACGAGCAGCCAGTTCGTCCCGGAGGTGCCGGAGATTTGCTGGTCAGGCATGGCGGCGGTGCGGTTGAGGCGCGCGTCCGCGATCAGCACCGAGCCGATAAGCAAGGCGATGACCAGGGCAAGTACTGCGCCGCAGCCGGGGAGCTTTACTTTGCGACGTTCCTTCGGCCCCCTCCGCCTCCGCTTCGACACCTGCAGCGGGACTTCCTCCAGGGCGGGCCGCTGCTGCGCCTTACGCGGCGCCGGCCGCTGCTGCGCGGGCCGGCTGCGCGGATGCTCCGGCGCGCGGCGCGGCTCGTAGGCGGCGGGGGGTTCGTAGACGGTGTGGCCCGGCTCAACCCGCGCAGAAACCGGCGGCGGAACTCTGCGCGCGCGGGGTTCTACGCGCGTGAATTCGTCGGGGTGGCGGGCGGCGGGATCGCGTCGAGAAGCAGTTGTGCGACGGCGAATGGGGCGGCCGAAGCGGTCCACGAGGGGCTTGCCGTCTTTGCCCAGCACGAACTCGCCCGCCTTATCGCGGGGGTCGTTGGAATGGGGCGTAGTAGACATGCGCTAAGTGTAACCAGTGTGACGGAAGTGTTTAGATTCCGAGCCACGACAGGTCCAGCAGCGGGTAGGCGATAAACGCCACGGCATCGATGAAAAAGTGCGCCAGGATCAGCGGCCACACCCGGCCAGTTTTGTGGAAGTACCAGGCAAAGATTACGCCCATGACAATGTTGCCGACACCCGCCGAGACCCCCTGGTACAGGTGGTAGGAGCCGCGCAGCACCGCCGAGGCCGCGATGAACTGCCCCGGTTTCCACCCCAGCTGCTTCAGGCGTGTGACCAGGTACATCACCACCACGATCTCCTCGCCGAATCCATTGGCGAACGACCACAACAGTGAAGTGGGGATCTGCACCGCGGCGGTGGTCGGCACCACCACCTTGGACAGGCCGAGGTGCACCGCGGCGACGTAGAACGTCAGGCCGGGCAGCCCGATCAGCGCTGCGAACCCGGCCCCGCAAGCGGCGTCGGACCACCGAGGCCAGCGCCAGCGCTCTTCCAAAAGGAACCATGCCAGCCCGCCCCACGCGAGAAGCGTCAGTGCGGAAGTCGCCTGCAGCGCCAGGTCGAGCCAGGGAATCGACGAGGCTGCGTCGTGGATGGTGGTGCTCTGTTGGTTCAGCGGGGCTTTCAGCAGCGAGTCCACAAGCCGAAGCGCCGCACGCAGCCCCGCGGTGCCGAAGGTGACCGCGAGGACGAGCATGATTTCGAGCTTCAGGCGCCGAGTCATGCGCTAACTTTAACGCCATGCAGGATTCGTGGGCGCGCACTATCGAGCAGGTTGTCGGCCAGGAATACCCCGCCGCCATGCACCATGAGCAGGCAGGCTCCGGCCACCCCGACCCGCGGACCCTGCACCCGGCGTTTTGGGGCTCCTACGACTGGCACTCGTGCGTGCATATGCTCTGCACCGCGGTGAAGATGCATTTGCGTGTCGATGACCACAGGCTCGCCGACCTTCTCGATGAGCGCCTGACCAAAGACAACGTCGCCGCTGAGGCCGAGTACCTGCGGACACATCCCGTCTATGAGCGCCCGTACGGCTGGGCGTGGGCGATGCAGCTGGTCAAAGTGTGCCGCGGTACCCGGTGGGAGGGCTCGCTCGCGCCGCTTGAGGCCCAGCTGGAGCGCAACATCGCCGTGTGGCTGGGCACGCAGCAGTGGCCGGTGCGCCACGGGGTGCACTCGAACTCGGCGCTGGCGCTGCTGCTCATCCACGATGCTGCACCTGCGCTGCACGAGCTGGTGGAGCGCACCGCCGAAGCCTGGTTCGGCGACGACCGCGCCTACCCGCACGCGTGGGAGGTTTCGGGCCACGATTTCGTTTCCAACGGCCTGGCCGAGTCCGCGCTAATGCGCCGGGTGCTACCAGCCGAAGAGTTCTCCACTTGGCTGGGCGGCTTCCTCACACCCGCGGCGTTTGAGTTCTACACCGCGCCGATCCAGGTCGCGGACCCGCAGGACGGCCAGCAGGCCCATCTCATCGGGCTCATGCTCACCCGCGCCTGGTTGCTGCGCGAAATTGGTAAGCCGGAAGGAACACAGGTGCTTATCGACGCAGCTGCGCCCCACCTGACCGGCGACAACTTCATGGCAACGCACTGGTTGATCACTTACGCGGTCCTCGCGGAGGACGCGGCGGCAAACATACCTGCCAGCTGACATTCGTGTACAAACGTGGCTATGCGATCCGGTGAGAGTCCAATGACCCGCGTCGCCTACCTGGGCCCTGCCGGCACTTTCACAGAAGAAGCAGCGCTGCGCTTCGGCATCGAGGGCGCGCAGTACCTGCCTGTTGATTCGCCGGCCGCGGCTCTTGCCGCCCTGGACGCGGGCGAGGCAGAGTACGCTGTGTGCGCGATTGAGAACTCCATCGACGGCGCGGTGACCACCACCATGGATGCGCTCGCCGCAACCCCGAGCGCGCGCATCGTGGGAGAGACCGAGCTCGCCATCGCGTTCGCCGTCATGACCAGGCAGGGCCAAGCACTTGATAGCGCCCTCCGGCTCGCCACCCACCCCGTCGCCCACCAACAGGTCAAGCGCTGGGTGGCAACACACGCGCCACGCGCGGAGTTCATCCCTGCACCGTCCAACGCTGCCGCGGCGAAGATGGTCGCCGACGGCGCGGCCGACGTGGCCGTCGCCCCGGGGCGGGCGGCGGCGCTGCACGGGCTGGAAATCCACGCCCGGGGTGTCGCTGACGCGGAGACGGCGCGGACGAGGTTCGTGCTCGTCGCAAAGCAACCTGCCCTGCCGGAACCCACCGGCAACGACCGCACCGCGATTGTCTTCCGCACGAAGAACGAACCCGGCGCCCTGGTGCGCGTGCTGCAGGAGTTCGCCGCGCGCGGGGTGGACATGACGCGCATCGAGTCGCGGCCCACGCGCGAGGAGCCCAACACCTACGACTTCTTCGTGGACCTCGCAGGCCACGCAAATGACGCGGCGGTGGCGGCCGCGCTGGAGGCTGGCGCCTCGCACACCACCGCGATGCGGCAGCTTGGCACCTGGGCGCGCACGGGGCGCTAGTCCGGTGAGCGGGTTCTAGCCCCAGCCGAGGGCGTGGAGCTCGTTTTCCTCCAGCCCGAAGTAGTGGCCCACCTCGTGCAGCACGGTCACCTTCACCTCGTGGCGCAGCTGCTCCTCATCGGAGCAGATCGCCTCGAGGGCGTTTTTGTACACGAACACCGCGTCCGGCAAGAACCCGGAGTGGTTCGAGTGCTGCTCCGTGAGTGGCACCCCCTCGAACAGGCCCAGCAAGGTCGGGTCGTCCGGGTTGTAGTCCCGCGCCAGGATCACCATGTTTGTCATGTACTGGGCGAAGTTGTTCGGGATGGTGTCCAACGCGTCGTTGATCATCTCCTCGAACGCCTCGTCGCTGACCGGGTGCATGGGCTACTGCACCGGAGCCTGTGCCGGGGCGGCCGGAGCCTGCTGTTCCCGCAAGGGGCGGCGCTGGGGGCGCTCGGGGGGCGGAGCGTCGTCGATAAGCAGATGCTCACGGCCCTGCGTTGCGGACCCGGTGAGGTTGGCAAAACCTCCCTCCGGGCGCGAGAACATTAACGCGCAATTCACGCTGCGGGAGCCGCCCTCCCAGGCGGCGGGGGTCTGCGTGGTCCAGAATGGGCGCAGCGCGATCTGGTAGAGGTTTTCCTCGCTGCCCATGTAGTCTTGCGCGGCCTGGGTGCACACGTCCTGGAGGTGCTTGTCCTGCTCCTCAACGGCCGGGGTGTGATCCGGGAAAACCTGCTCCAGCGAGACCTGGCTGGTGATCTCCAGCTGGTGCGGGTCTGCGCACTTTACCGCGGTGAGCGTGTTGGATGCGTCGATGGCCACGCACTGGCCCGCCTCGAACACGCGGGCCTGGTCTTGTTCCGCCACGCGGCCCGAGGTGAGGATTGGTTCGCCGGCGCGGTTGGTCTCCTGCAGCCCGCACAGCATCGTGCGGTCCCCGCGGGCCCACGCGTCCGCCGGCGGCAGGATCGGGGCGATGGAGTAGCGGCCGTTCGGGTCGTACTTGCCGCCTAAGTACCGGAACGTGCCGGCGCCGCACAGCTCCTCGCGCAGCTGGGCCTGGCGCGTCGGGTTCGGCATCGGCGCCTCCGGACCGAACTCGGAGGTGGGGTAGGTGGCCAGATTCTGCCGCAGGGATACCTCGAAGCGGTGCTCGCCCTCGCAGTCCGCCTGCTCGAAGCCGGTGATCGTGCCGTCTTCTGCCACCTGCCAGGTCAGGCAGGCCCCCGCGTCGGCGGTTGTGAACGTGGTGGCCTGATCGGGCGAGACGGTGGAACTGGCGCTGGTCGAGGATGCCTGCGCGCCGGGCTCAGTCTCCGAAGTGTCGGCGGCGAGCGTGTACGTGCCCGCGCCGACGGCGCCCGCCAGTGCGGCGATGATGAAGGAACGCAGCGCGCTCTGTTTCGAAGCCATGGCGGCCCATTATTCCACTTCTCTCGCTACTCGAGTAGTCAGCCGGTAGCGGTCCGTTCGGTACACCGAGGAGCAAAACTCCACGTTGTGCGCCCCTGACCGGGCATAACGCACGATGTGCAGCAGGGCTGCGTCCGGCTCAACGTCTAGCAGCGGGGCGTTGTCCGGCCCGGCGGTGACCGCGGTGACGGTCTGCTCCGCCTCCGTGACCCCGAGGCCGTAGTGCTTTTCCAGCAGGGTGTACACGGAGTGGTAGACGTCGTTTTCCAACAGGTCCGGCACGAGCGTGGCGTTGTACCAGGCGTCGTCGACGGCGTACGGTTCGCCGTCGCCAAGCCTCAGCCTGCGCAAACGGATGTGCGTGTCGGTGGCGGCGGTGCCGAAAAACTACGCGACCTCCTCCGGCGGGGCGGTGCGCTCGCACAACAAGATGCGTGACGACGCCTCCACGCGCTGCGCCCGCATCTCATCCGAGAAACTAGCCAGGTGCAGACGCGACACCAACGGCGCCGGGGCGACGAACGTGCCCTTGCCGCGCACACGGCGCAGCCGGCCCGCCGCCACCAAATCCCCGATCGCGCGGCGTACCGTGATGCGGGAGACGCCGTACTCATCCTCCAGCGCGCGCTCACCCGGAAGCGGGTCGCCGGGGGAGAACTCCGCGGCAATGCGGGACTCCAGAAGCGAGCGGAGCTGCTCGTGCTTGGGCACAGGGCCGTCTGCGATCGGGAGGGTCATACGCCCACCATAGCCCACTGGTTATGACCGGACGCTGTTGTGCCGTTGCTGCGTCGGCAGACAATGTAAGGTGAACAAGCGTGATTGATCTGAAGCGTGTGCGCGAAAACCCCGAGGCCGTCCGCGAGTCCCAGCGAGCCCGCGGCGAAGACCCTTCGCTTGTGGACGAGTTGCTGGCCGCCGACGAAGCCCGCCGCGCCGCCATCCAGAAGGCGGACGAGCTGCGCTCCGAGCAGAAGGCGTTTGGCAAGAAGATCGGTCAGGCCGCCCCGGAAGACCGCCCGGCGCTGCTGGAGGGCTCCAACGAGCTCAAGGCCCGCGTGAAGGAGGCCCAGGCGGCGAAGGCTGAGGCGCAGGAGAAGCTGGAGAAGCTGCAATACTCTATCGCCAACATCATCGAGGGCGCCCCGGCCGGCGGCGAGGAGGACTTCGTCGTCCTCGAGCACGTCGGCGAGGTACCCGAATTCGACTTCGAGGTCAAAGACCACCTGGACCTGGCGGAACCGCTCGGCATCATCGACATGAAGCGCGGCACCAAGGTCGGCGGCGCGCGCTTCTATTACCTAGCGGGCGACGGCGCCTGGCTGCAGCTGGGCATGCTCATGCTCGCCGCACAGAAGGCGCGCGAGGCCGGGTTCACGCTCATGGTTCCGCCGGTGCTGGTACGCCCGGACGTCATGCAGGGCACCGGTTTTTTGGACGCGCACGACGAGGAGATCTACTACCTCGAGCGCGACGACATGTACCTGGTGGGCACCTCCGAGGTGGCCTTGGCCGGTCTGCACCAGGACGAGATCATCGACCTGTCGGACGGCCCGCTGCTCTACGCCGGTTGGTCCTCCTGCTTCCGCCGCGAGGCCGGCTCCTACGGCAAGGACACCAAGGGCATCCTGCGCGTCCACCAGTTCGACAAACTGGAAATGTTCGCCTACTGCAAGCCAGAAGACGCTGAGGAAATACACCAGAAGCTGCTCGGCCTAGAGCGCGACATGCTCGCCGCCGTGGAGGTGCCCTACCGCATCATCGACGTCGCGGCCGGCGACCTCGGCTCATCCGCCGCCCGCAAGTTCGACACGGAGGCGTGGGTGCCGTCGCAAGGCACGTACCGCGAGCTAACCTCCACCTCCAACTGCACCACCTTCCAGGCGCGCCGCCTGCACACCCGCTACCGCGACGCGGACGGCAAGACCCAGACCGCCGCCACCCTCAACGGCACCCTGGCTACCACCCGCTGGCTGGTAGCCATCCTGGAGAACAACCAGCAGGCGGACGGTTCCGTGCGTGTTCCCGAGGCGCTGCGTCCGTGGCTGGGCAAGGAAGTGCTCACGCCCTAATGGATACGCGCCGATACCGCGGTTTCACGGTCCCGCGACTCTACGAAGGCGTCGTCGCTAACCGCAACGAAGCAGCAGAGAGGTTTTACCAGGGCCTCGTCGGCTTCGCGCGCCGCCTCATGCGCGCGGCAAACATCGAGGTCACGGTCATCGGCGCCGAAAACATCCCGGCGGAAAGCGGCGCGTTACTCGCTGGTAACCACACCGGTTACGCCGACTTTATCCTGATGGGCACCGGGCCCTACCTGCACGGCGAGCGGCTCGTGCGGTTCATGGCCAAAAAGTCCGTCTTCGACGTGCCCGTGTTGGGCTGGCTGCTCAAGCTGATGAAGCATGTGCCGGTGGACCGGGCTCGCGGCGGCGCCTCCATCGCGTCGGCGGTGCAGATGCTGCGCGAGGGCAACCTCGTTGGCATCTTCCCCGAGGCCACCATCTCGCGGTCGTTTGAGCTGGCCAACTTCAAAACTGGCGCCGCGCGCATCGCCCACCAGGCTGGGGTGCCGCTCGTGCCTTGTGCGATCTGGGGCTCGCAGCGCATTTGGACCAAGGACCTGCCCAAACACTTCCGCGACGTGCCAGTCATCGTGCGCTACGGCGAGCCCGTCGCCCTCACCGGCGACGCCGAGGCGGACACCGCCGAGCTGAAGCGCCAGATGCAGTCCCTACTTGACGCCTCACGGTCCGAATACGCCACCCTCTACACCGACGGCGCGGGCGAGGCATGGATGCCGGTGGCGCTCGGCGGCACCGCGCCCACGCTGGAGGAGGCTGAGGGGCTCTACGCGAAGGAACGCGCTGAGCGCGAAGCGAAGAAGCAGCGCAGGAAGTGACAACATGAACGCCGCCCCGCGCCTGATCATCTCCGACATCGACGGCACCTTCATCACCTCCGCCGGACGAGTCACCGACCGGTTGCGCACAGTGATCGTGCGCGCCGTCGAATCCGGCGCGCACTTCGGACTGGCTACGGGCCGTCCGCACCGCTGGCTCATTCCCGTGCTGGAGCAGCTGCCGATCGCGCCGGTGTGCGTGTGCGCCAACGGCGCCGTGGTCTACGACCCCGCTTCGGACCGGGTGCTGCACGCCTACGAACTCACACCGGCCGCGATGGCCGAGGTCGTCGAGGTAGCGGAGCGTGTCCTCGCCGGTGTGCCGCACGGTTACGGCGTAGAACGCGTCGGCTCGTCCGCGCTCGACCCGGAAGAAGAGTGCTTCATCATCACCCCCGAGTACAACCGGGACGCCTGGGACAGCCAATTCGGCGTCACTGACACCCAAACGTTGATCAGCCAACCCGCCGCGAAACTGCTGGTGCGTTGCTCATCCATGACCTCGGCGCAGATGTTCGAGCTCATCGCCCCCGAGGTGGACCCGGAGCTCGCTCACGTGACCTACTCCATGGACGAGGGCCTGATCGAAGTGTCCTGCCCCGGCGTGGACAAGGCCGCCGGCGCGCGCTACCTGGCTGAGCGCTACGGCGTCACCGCCGCCGACGCGATCGCATTCGGCGACATGCCCAACGACCTCGAGCTTCTGCGCTGGGCCGGCCGCGGGGTGGCCATGGCCAACGCCGCGCCCATGCTTCACGACGCCGCCGACCACGTCACCGCCACCAACGACGAATACGGCGTCGCGCAAGTGCTCGAGCGCTGGTTCTAGCTCGCCTTTTTTGCTAGCTCGGCCAGCCAGACCCGGTAGGGAGTGTCCAGCCGGTTCGCCAGCTGGTGCACCCCCGGGCGCTGGTCAATGGCGTTCTGGATCTGCGCGATGAACTCCCCGGTGCCCGCCCCGTCCCACCCGACCCTGCGCACCACGGCGCCTTGATTCTGGAGTTGGGTTTCGCGGTGGCGTTCCCGTCGTAAAGCTTCTGCTGCATCCCCGAACACCCCGCTGTTCTTCTCCAGCCCGTCCGCCTCGAGCACGATAAACCCGTTGATGAGCACGTCCGCCCAGGCGACGGTGGGCCACCCATCTGCCTCAGTGATGCGGAACCCCACCTGGAACTCGATGGTCTCCGCCCCCGTGAGGCGGCCCTGCGCGATCGCGCGCAAAATCGCATAGCGCACGATTGTCTCCAACGCGCTCGCGGACGTGTCGGCGGAGTAGCAGATCAGTTCACGGAACGCCCTGATGCCGCGGGCGCGGGTGAGCGTTTCGGTCTTTTCCAGCAAGTAGTCCGTGGTGAGGTGCTCATGCTTGAAGCGCGCGGACTCGATCTGCACCAGCGCCTCGATCGGGCCGTAGTAGCGGAACGAGTCAAACATGGCTCGTATCGCTGTCGCGGTGCGGATGCCGTTGTGCTCCACGAACTCGGCCGCGCGGAGGAGGCCGCCGTGATACACCTTGCGCGGATCCTTGTCACCCCAGGTCCGTGAGTTGCCGGGCAAGGCGAGATCCACCTTTGTTACCCAAGTCTTTGTGGAAAGGTCAAGCCACCGTGCAGCGGCCGGGCCCGTGATAACTGCTGTCTTGCACCGCGAAGCGATGTCCTTGATCAGCTGGATTTCTGCGTCTCGTTTCTGCTGTAGATCCCCCATGCGCCCACTATGCCTTTCGTGGTCGGGCGGGTGAAGGTGGATCTTGTCGATTTCAGTGGGCAGTGGTGTCTACACACTTTTTGGACACGGAGTCTGGTGACTTTCTGGACATGTCTGTGTGGGGGTCCCCGCTGGTGGTGATGTGAATCTGCGAGTTGCGCTGATCTGCTAGTTGGCCGGGAGACGCAACTAGCAGATCAACTGTCCAAGTTTGTGTTTGCCCAGGTGGTATTGAATGCCGTTGTCGGTAAGAGCATGATCTGCTAGTTCGGGGCCAGGCTGATGCGGGGGCAACTAGCAGATCAGCGACAACTAGCAGATCTGCACCCTCGGCCCTGTCCACGACCCCGCAAGCTCCCGGCCACCGGATAGACACCCCCGCCCCCGCCCGTAGAATCACGCGCATGGCTTTGATTGCGGCGATTGACCAGGGCACAACGTCGACACGCGTGTGCATCACAGGCACCGACGGCAAGGTCGTCGCCCAGTCGCAGTTCGAGCACGCCCAGCACATGCCGCAAAAAGGCTGGGTGGAGCACGACCCGATGGAGATCTGGCGCAACACGCGCCGGGCGTTGAGCGAGGCGCTCGCGGACGAGGACATCAGCGAGCAGGACATCGACGCGCTCGGCTTGACCAACCAGCGCGAAACGGCCGTGATCTGGGAAAAGGAGACCGGCAAGCCGATTTATAACGCCATCGTGTGGCAGGACACACGCACGAACCACGACGGCGACGCCGAGAAGTTCCTGCGTAAGACGGGGCTGTTGCACAACTCGTACCCGGCGGCGCCGAAGTGGGCGTGGATCCTGGATAACGTGCCCGGCGCCCGCGAGCGCGCGGAAAAGGGCGAGCTGCTCGCGGGGACGATCGACACTTGGCTGATCTGGAACCTCACCGGCGGCGCGAAGGACCTGGATCGCGCGCTGCACCTGACGGATGTGACTAACGCGTCGCGCACCCTGCTCATGGATTTGGAGACGCTCCAGTGGGACATGCAGCTTTGCGACGAGCTCCGCATCCCGCCGCAAATCCTCCCCGAGATCCGCCCGTCGGTGGGCAATTTCGGCAAGATCCGCCCCCGCGGCCCGCTGGCGGGCGTGCCCATCACTGGCGTGTTGGGCGACCAGCAGGCCGCGCTGTTCGGTCAGGGCGGGATTCGCGAAAACGACGCGAAGATGACCTACGGCACGGGCCTGTTTATGCTGCTCAACACGGGTGGAACGCCGAGGTTCAGCGACCGCGGGCTGCTCACCACCGTGGCGTACCAGATCCAGGGCCAGCCGCCGGTGTATGCGCAGGAAGGCTCGGTGGCGGTGGGCGGTTCGCTGATTCAGTGGCTGCGCGACCAGCTGGGCATCCTCGCCACCGCTGCGGAGTCCGAGACGTTGGCCAGCCAGGTCGAGGACAGTGGGGGAGTGGTGATCGTGCCGGCGTTTTCGGGCCTGTTTGCGCCGAGGTGGCGCCCCGATGCGCGTGGGGTGATCGTGGGGTTGACCCGGTTCGTCGATAGGCGGCATATCGCCCGGGCGGCGCTCGAGGCGACCTGTTTGCAGGCGCGCGAGGTGGTGTGTGCGATGGGCGGGGAGCCGAAGGCGCTGAAGGTCGACGGCGGGATGACCACGAACGACCTGCTCATGCAGATGCAGGCCGACATCCTGGGCCTGACAGTGGAGCGCCCCGCGAACACGGAGACCACGGTGATGGGCGCGGCGTCGGCGGCGGGCATGGGCATTTCGCTTATCGACGAACCGCTGACGCTCGGCCCCTCAACTACCTGGGAAAACGAAATGGCCGGCCCCGAAAGGGACCGGCTTGTCGCCGCCTGGGAGGACGCGGTGTCGCGCTGCCTCAATTTGGCATAACCGCTAGGCCCGAGCTTGCGAGGGCCTAGTTGGTGTTGATGTCCACCGTGTTGGCGGACGGGTTGTAGGTGATGAAGCCGCCTTCGAAGTCCACGCGGACGGTGTCGGCGGTGGGGTTGAACTGCTGCGTTACCGGCATGCCCAGCGGGCCTGCGTCGAGGCCCTGCTGCAGCCAGGCCTCGGCGATCTTGCCTACCAGGGCGATGATTTCGCCTTCGTTGTTGCGGGCGCCGATGCCGTTGGAGTACAGCGCCACGGCCGGGCCGGTGGGGCCGCCGACGCCGGCGACGAGCTTGCCCAAGGTGGGCTCGAGTGCGGTCCAGACCTGGGCGGCGTCGCTGGAGCCGAAGGCGTTGAGGGTAGGCGCGACGGCCGGGCTGATCTGCTTGGCTAAACCGGCTGCTTGTGCCAGCGTCAGGCCCTCGAAGACCTGGGTGTCGCCGGCGGTGGAGACGGTGGGTAGCTTGTCCTGGGCCGCCAGGAACAGCAGCACCAGGCCGATGGCGGTGCCGGCCACGGTGGCGATGGCGTTCGGGTCGCCGGAGGACAGCGCGGCCAGGTTGCCGTCGGGGGTGCCGTTGCTCGGGCTGCCCTGGCGCGTCGGCGTTGGCGTCGGCGCGGTTCCGGTGGCGCGGAAGTTCGGATCTGCCGGGGCAGCATCCATCGCGGTCGTGGTCGCGGTCGCAGTCGTGGTCGCCGTGGTGGACGTTTTGTCGTTGCCGCTCAAGCGGTCCAGGATGGAGCCGAGGCCGGAGCGGCTTCCGCCCAAGGAGCGGTACTTCGTGGCCGCAGTTGCGCGGACCACGGGCAGCTTGGAGTACAGGTTATCGCCCGGGCAGGTGTTGTAGTGGAAGTCGCGGTGGGCGTTGATGTTGCTGAACATTGCGCCCTGGCCGGCTGCGTACTTGGAGCCGCGGAAGTTGCCCTCGGCGACGTGGTAGCTGGAGCCGGTGGGGTCGAAGCCCGCGACGGCGGCCTTCCAGCCGATGATCTCGCCCATGGCGCGAAGGGCGGCCGAGGTGGGTTCGGCGGACTGGTAGTCGCCCAGCATGGACACGCCCCAGGTGTTCTGGTTGAAGGAGCCGACGTGGGCGCCCTGCGGGCCGCGGTCCATGCCGCCGGCGCGGCCTTCGTAGATGTTGCCGTACTTATCGACGAGCGCGTGGTAGCCGATGTCTCCCCAGCCCAGGTTGTTGGTGTGGTAGTTCCAGATGCCGCGCACGATGCCCGGTGCCTCGGCCTCGGAGTAGTTGTTGGAACCGGCCGTGTGGTGCACGGTGGCGGCGGTGGTGGGCTCGGAGTAGTACGGGGTGCTGCTGCGGCCGGCGCCCCACTGCGCGCGGGTGACTACCTCGGGCATGCCGCGGGTGTAGGAATCGGCAACCGGTTGGATGCCGCCTTGCACGGTGCCGGTGCCGCCGTCCAGGAACACGGCTTCGATGTCGTTGGCGGTGGTGGGGGCGTCGGAGACGGCGCGGCCGCCTTCAAGCAGGTCCACGTTGCCGGTGGAGACCTGGATGCGCTTAGTGCGGCCGACGTAGATCGGCTCGGTGCCGAACTTGTCGGAGCCCGCCTGCGGGTCTGCCGGGTCCATCTCGAACCACTCGGACCAGGTGCCGTCGGCCTTCTGGGAGCGTACGTACGCGGCGACGTCGCGTTCGCCGGTCCAGGTCAGGCCCACGATGGAGAACTCGCGGTCGTTGGAGAATTCCTTGACCACGCGGCGCACGTGATCTTCTTCGCCACCCTGGGTGCGGATGGCGGCGTCGTCGACGGTGATGTTGTCGCCGGCCGCGAACGATGAGGTGCTGGTGTAGACCTCCGGGGCGCCTGCGCCGAGGGACTGCACCTGCAGGATGCGGTTGCCGCTGAATGCGTTGGCGGCAACGAGTGCTGTGACGAGGAGGACGGACACGATCACGGGCATGATCGCGGCCCGGGCGGGTCGGGCCGCGCCGCCCTGAATGCTGCGACGTTGCTGCACAGTAATACTCCTGGGGTTCTTGGGGTTCACTGCGAAAGCAGTGGCAAATGTGACAGAAACGAAGTGTAGTGCAAGTTCAAGTCTCAAGAAAGACTTGAGACTTCTGGGGCGTGTCGCGGCGGAGCTCCGTCGATAGGCAACTGTGCGAAAATAGGCCTCATGGCATACGACCTCATTGTTGTTGGATCGGGTTTCTTCGGCCTCACCGTGGCCGAGCAAGCGGCGAGTGAGCTGGGCAAACGCGTGCTGGTGGTGGAAAAGCGCAGCCACATCGGTGGCAACGCGTACAGCGAAAGCGAGCCGGAAACGGGGATTGAGGTGCACAAGTACGGCGCCCACCTGTTCCACACCTCCAACGAGCGGGTGTGGGAATACGTCAACCGCTTCACCGACTTCACGGATTACCAGCACCGCGTCTTCGCGATGCACGACGGTACCGCCTACCAGTTCCCCATGGGGCTCGGCCTGATCAACCAGTTCTTCGGCCGCTACTACTCGCCGGAAGAGGCGAAAAAGCTCATCGAGGAGCAGCGCGAAGGCCTCGACCCCGCGGCCGCGACGAACCTGGAGGAGCGTGGCATCGCGCTTATTGGCAAGCCGCTCTACGACGCGTTTGTGAAGCACTACACCGCCAAGCAGTGGCAGACCGACCCCACGGACCTGCCGCCGGAAATCATCTCGCGCCTGCCGGTGCGCTACACCTTCAACAACCGCTACTTCAACGACACTTACGAGGGCTTGCCCGTCGACGGCTACGCCGCCTGGCTGGAGAAGATGGCGGAGCATGAGCTTATCGACGTCCGCACGAACACCGACTGGTTCGCCGTCGCTTCCGAGGTCCGCGCCGAGAACCCGGACGCGCCCGTGGTCTACACCGGGCCGCTGGATCAGTACTTCGACTACGCCGAGGGCCGCCTGGGCTGGCGCACCCTCGACTTCGAGCAGGAAGTCCTCGAGGTCGGCGACTTCCAGGGCACCCCGGTGATGAACTACAACGACGCGGACGTGCCGTACACCCGCATCCACGAGTTCCGTCACTTCCACCCGGAGCGCTCCTCGTACCCGGACGACAAGACGGTGATTGTGAAGGAGTACTCCCGCTTCGCCTCCGACGACGACGAGGTCTACTACCCGATCAACACCCCGGAGGACCGCGAAAAGCTCGAAGCCTATCGACGCCTCGCGGCAGAAGAATCCGAGCAGAACAACGTCCTGTTCGGCGGCCGGTTGGGCACCTACCAGTACCTGGACATGCACATGGCCATCGCGGCGGCGCTGACCCTGTTTGACAACCAGCTGCGCCCGTTCTTCGAGTCCGGCGAGCCGCTGAGCCAGCCGCGCGGGCACTAGGGGGCGGCATGGCAATTCAAGAGATTTTCGTTCACCCCGACTGTCCGGACTGCACGGGCGTCATCGCCGAGTACAACGACAGCCCGAACAGCTTCGGCGACGCGGAGCTTGTCGACGTCACCGAGCTCGGCGGTCTGAAGCGTTTCCTGCACTACCGTGACCGGCTGTCCGGTTACGCCGCCGCTCGGGACGCCGGCAAGATCGGCGTGCCCTCGAAGGTGCTCGACGGCACCACGGTGGAGTTCTTCGACGCGGTGTAGCGGCCACGGCGACGCGGTGCCGGGGTCGCCCGGCACCGCTGCCCGGCCGACCAATTAAAACGCCGACCAGGTTGTGGAAAATAACCACGCCTCCTAGCCAGCTGATGAACGGATTATAACGAGAATGGTAGCTCCGGTCGAGTTATAGACAACTCGAAACAACTCCAAGCAACTATTCTGACCTGCGTCGATGGACTGATTTTGGGCGATTTTTGCGGTAAGTTGTTTCGGAGTTGTTTCAAACAACTTTGAAACAACTTTTGTTATTCTGAACCCATGCTCGATTCGGGTTTTGAGGGTGTGGAGGAAGCACTGTCGGCAATTGAGGCCGGAGATAGCGCTGATATCTGGGAATCCCAGGTACTGGATTTCAAGGAGGATCCCGCCGTCCACCCGATGAACAAGAACCCCGATGCGGGTCTTGTGGAGTTTCTCATCGACGAAGTCATTTGTTTCTCCAACGCCGACGGCGGAGTCGCCTACATTGTCCTTGGCGTCAATGACAAGAAGGCAGGCCCTGCTGCGTTCACGGGTACTGATCGCTCATGCGATTGGTTGGTGGAAAAGATTTACAGCAAGACGCAGCCTCATATTCAGGTCGAAGCTTCTGAAATCGAGCGCTGTGGCAAGCGTTTGATTGCGTTGCGCATCCCGCGGGGGATGGCGTTGTATCAGCGATCCAAAGGCCAGGCCAGTAAACGCGTCGGGAAAAACTGTGTTCCTTTGGGGGAGGATGAGCGTCGCAGTATTCACCTGTCCCGTTCGAACCCTGACCTGAGCGCTACTGTGTCTCGACGAAGCCCTGAAGATCTCGACCCTAAGGCAATCGAGCAGGCTAAAGCACTCCTTGCCAACCGGAAGCATGCCTTGGGTGATGACTCGCCTGTACCCCAGACGAGTCATCAACTCTGCAGTGAGTTGGGATTGCTTACGGCCGATGGCGCGCTGACATTTGCGGCAGAAATTCTCTTCATGCAGCCACTGCACAACCGGACGGTCGTGAGACATTTGCTTCGCGACGTGCCCAGTGGCGATCCGAAAGTAACCGAGATCTCCGCACCGTTGATTACTGCGTCAGAACAGCTACGTGCGTTGATTAAGGCTCACACGTCGCAGGAGATTGCGCGAGTGCAGCTCCCGAACGGGCAAGAGTTTCCCATTCCGGCGTTTCCTGCGGCTGCTGTAGATGAAATTGTTTCTAACGCATTCGCGCACCGCGACTGGGGAGCGACCACTGCAATCGTCGTTGATCAGTCTCCGACCAGTCTGACCGTATGGTCTCCTGGTGGCCTCCCCGTAGGCGTGCCCGAGGAGCGGATTCTGACCACCCAATCGATTCCGCGCAACCCGATTCTGATGGGTGCACTGCGACAGTTAGGACTTGCTGAAGAATCTTCGCGAGGCTTCGATCGCATGTGGGTCTCCATGCTTGCTAGTGGTAGGCAAGCCCCCAGTCTGAATGCCGATGGGCCGTTTGTTGAGGTCACGTTGCCCGCCGGAAATGTCGATTCGGCGTTTATTAAGACGCTGTACCTGTTGCGTACTGAGTTTGGTGAAGCGATCTTCAAGAGTGTGGATGGGCTTTTGGTTGCGCGTCATCTAGCGAACAACCAGATTTTGATGACGGCCACGGCAGCTCGACTCATGCAAGTCCCGGAAGCGCAGGCCCAAGAAACCTTGGGGTGGTACGCAAGTCAGGGCTTCCTAGAACCTTTGCGGGATGCTCCTGAGTGGATACTGTCCGCTCGAGCTCGGACGGCCTTTGAGGGGAACGAATCTACTGCGATTGCATCCGTGACTACCGAGGACTGGATCATTGCTCAGTTGCGCGAGGGGAAGTCCCTGAACGCTCGTGAGGTTGCGAATGAACTCGGCGTAGAGCGTGAATCAGTGAGCCGAATCCTTCGCCACCTTCGAGATTTGGGTAAAGCGAAGATTGCCGACGGTAGCCCGACTCGAGGTCCGAGTGTTCGGTGGGTTTCCCTCTAAACAACTCCAAACAACTATCCTGACCTGCTCAGATGGGTTGATTTCTGGTCAGTTTTACGGCGAGTTGTTTTGGAGTTGTTTCAAACAACTCCGAAAAGGGTTGGTTAGGCGCTCAGGGCCGGGGCGACGAAGGTCGAAACGAGGTACCGGTTGATGTCGGAGTGGTTGATGATGCCCGTGCCGACACCTGTTTTAAAGGCGACTAGCCGTTTGGCCAGCTATACGGGCGCCGGGGATTACGCACCTCAGTGCTTCTCTTAGGTTAGGCAAGCCTATATGGTTTGCGGAGGTAGAGAGTGCGCGGGACCGAGTCGACGAACGTTGAGATGGAGGATCAGCTTCGGCGACACCTGCTGCCGCCCGCGGTGCCCCGTACACTGACCCACCGTGGGAACTTTCATAGCACTAATCGGCCTGCTGCTGGCCACCGTCCTCGTCGCCGCGGTAGGTGAGCGCACCGGCCTGCCGTGGCCGGCGCTTCTGACCGTGGTGGTCGCGCCGGTGATCTTCATCCCCGGCATCGATACGGTGTCCATCGATCCGCACTTGATCTTGCCGATCTTCCTGCCGCCGCTGCTGTGGTCGCTGGCCCGGCGCACGAGCTGGGGGCAAATCGGCTCGCAGCTCAACGTGGTGCTGACCATGTCGATCATCCTGGTGTTCCTCACCATCGCCGCGCTGACCGCCACGGCGATGTGGATGCTTCCGGGGCTCAGCTTGGCCACCGCGATGGTGCTCGCCGCCGCGATTGCCCCGCCGGACCCGGTGGCGGTGGACGCGGTGGCGGGCCCGGCCGGCATCCCGAAGCGCATCACCGGCACGCTGCAGACTGAGGGGCTGTTCAACGACGCCGCCTCCATCGTGACCTTCAACGTCGCCATGGCGGCCGCAGTCGCGCACGGCGAGGTTGACTTCGGTAAGGGTTTCTTGCAGTTCCTCTACGCCGCCGTCGCCGCGGTGTTGATCGGCCTGGTCGTGGGCAGGCTGGCGGCTATCTTCGCCAACTCCGTGCCCGATTCCGTGATCCGCACCGCGTTTACCTGGGTGCTCCCATTCGCCATCTACGCAGGCTGCGAGGCCATCCACGCTTCTGGCGTCATCGCGCTTGTTATCGCCGCGGTGGAGATGTCCTCGCGCTCCACCATGACCGCCGAGGACCGGCTGACCGGCCACTCCTTCTGGGAAACCGTGGAGCTGCTGTTTACCGGCGTGGCGTTCGGCCTGATCGGCATGAGCGTGCGCGACGCTATCGACACTGCCGGCACGCACATCTGGCAGGCGGTGCAGGTGGGCGTTGTCCTGTCCGTCGTCGCGTTTGCGGTGCGCTTCGTGTGGATGTGGGTGCTGTACAAGCTCAACGAGAAAAAGCACCGAACGAACGTCTCCCCGCTGCGTTTGCAGGAGGTTCTGCTCATGGCGTGGGCGGGCATGCGCGGGCTGGTCACGCTAGCGCTCGTGCTGGCAATCCCGGCATCGGCGACGAGCTACCACCACGAACTCTCAGTCATCGCGTTGACCGTGCTCACCTGCACGATGGTGGTGCCGGGGCTGTTGCTGCCGTGGCTCGTCGATAAGCTTGATCTGCAAAACGGACCCGGCGCCGATCAGGCGCTCGAGGAGCTGAACCAGCGCGCCTACGATGCGGCGCGCAGGGCGGTGCGTGAGCACGGCGAGGAGTACCAGCCCGAGGCCTACGCGATGGTGCAGGAGTGGCTGAATTCGTTTGCGGAGAAGCGTTTGCAGGATCCGGAAGGGTCCGAGGAGCGCAAGGAAGCCTTCAAGCGCGCCCATGCTGGGGCGATGCAGATGCAGGAGGTCGCACTTCGCGCCGCTAGCCGCGAGCTGCAGCGCGCTCGGCGCGAGCGCCGCTACAACCCGTCCGATGTCGACGCGGTGCTCGCCGACCTGGACCGCCTCATTCTCGCGCGCGACCGCAAGGCTCTTACTGGGCCGAGCAGCTTGTGGGAGCCGAAGTAAGGGGCTTTGCCTATCGACGAGCCCCCGGCCCGCCCCGTTTTCAAAATGCCAAGCGGATCGCTTTCAAAACGCCAAGTGAAACCGTTTCGAAATGCAAAATGGGCAGGTCAGTGGCGGTGGTTTATGGCGAAGGGATCCGCCAAATTTTGTTCCCCAATGGTGTCACCCGGACACTCGGTTTGATGTCATGATGAAGTACAAGGGTGCGGTTTTTCGCTTACCGGCGTTTACCTTGGCCAGCAATTAGCGCCTTTGCTAATCGGCAAGCCCCCCACTTTTGTTAAGTTAGGCAATCCTATATAGTCCGTGCGGTGAGTTTCCGGCCCTTCCTTGCAACAGTCGTTCGCAGCGAGCGCATCGCACCGAATTTTCAACGTGTGACGTTCACCGGTGTCGACGCAATGGGTCCCGCTGTGCCCATCATGGATCTGCGGATCAAGCTCATCATCCCGTCGGCGGCAGGGCTTGTTGATTTGCCGGCCGAGGGGTGGTGGGACCTCTGGCGCGCCATGCCGGAACACACGCGCGGGCATCTCCGCACCTACTCCATTCGCGCCCTCCGGCGCAACGACGGTGACCCGGACGAACTCGATGTGGATTTCGTGCTGCACGGCCACAACGCTGGGCCAGCCTCCGCGTGGGCAGAAAGCGCGCTGCCCGGGCAGGCGCTGTGGATCATCGGGCCGACCCGCGATGACGCGTCTGGCGTCGGTATCGAATTCGCTCCCGGCGCTGCCGCGGCAGCTCGACTGTACGGCGATGAAACTGCTCTTCCGGCGATTTCCCGAGTGCTGGAGGACTGGCCCGAAGACCTCGCCGGTTCCGCTGACATTGAGGTGCCGGCGGGCAACAGCCTTCAAATCGATGCGCCTGCCCACGTTGATGTCCGTTGGCACTTCCGCACCGAGCCCGAAGTCGGGCATGGGGACAAGCTCTACGCGCAGCTTAAACAGGACATTGAGCCGCTGCGGGGCCCAGCAGCTCCCACCACCGATGAGCCCGATAACGACGGTGGCCTCCAGCGAGACAATGTCTGGGAAACCCCGACGTATTCGGGAAGCGGGGAACCCATCAACAGTGGGGCGGGCGCGTCCGGACACACCTACTACTGGATCGCCGGCAAGAACACTTCGGTGAAAGCGATGCGCCGCCTATTGGTTAAAGAGGCGGGGTTGCCGCGCGAGCACATCTCGTTCATGGGGTATTGGCGGTGACAGACCATGAGTGCGACTAGACGCGCGGGATTCGCCATTGCGCTCGGGATTTCGGCTGTCGCCGCGGTGTTGCTCTCGCTCGCCGTCGGCGCGCGGCAGATGGGCGTGACAGAAAGCGTCAGCGCTGTGCGTGACGGGCTTGCCCTCGCGTTCCACACCGAATCTGGGCAGGTCAGCGAGGAAGCGCAAGTGGTTGCCCAACTGCGGGTTCCACGCACGCTGCTCGGCCTGCTCGCCGGCTCGGCGCTAGGCACAGCGGGAGCTCTGCTCCAGGGGCACACGCGCAACCCGCTGGCTGACACAAACCTGCTGGGCATCGCCCCGGGGGCGGCGCTTGCGGTGGCTGCAGCAACCGCCGTGTTCGGCTCGCTGCCCGTGCTGGTCGCGGTGGGGGTCGGTTTCCTCGGCGCGACAATGGCGGTAGTGCTCGTCTTCGCACTGAGCGCGCGAAGCCGCGGATCCACCCCGATCACGGTTGTACTCGGCGGGTCCGCGCTCGGGGCGGTGTCTTCCGCGCTGACCAGCGGCATCGTGCTCACCAGCACGCAAAGCCTCAATGACATGCGGTTTTGGACGGCGGGCTCCGTCGCGGGCCGGGACATGCACATCGTCGCCGCCGTCGCCCCGGTCATACTGGTCGGCCTGGTGGCTGCGTTCGCTACGGCGAACCGGGTGAACATGGTGAACCTGGGCGATGACGTCGCGCACTCCCTCGGCGTCAACGTCGCGGCTGCACGCGCGGTGGGAATCCTGCTGGTCGCCCTGCTTGCTGGTGCAGCTGTGGCGGGGGCGGGCCCGATCGGGTTTGTCGGCTTGGTCGTGCCGCATATCGTCCGCTCCCTGACCGGGCCGGATTACCGGCTGGTGCTGCCATGCTCCGCGCTTGCCGGTGCGACGCTGCTGCTCCTCGCGGATGTCGCCGGCCGAGTCATCGCCCGCCCCGGTGAGCTGCAAGTTGGCATCACCCTCGCATTCGTCGGCGCCCCGTTCGCCCTGTACCTGCTGCGGAAGGGGGCGAAGCTGTGACCCGCATGTTCGCAGTTAATGTCGTGCTCGCTGCGTGTGGGCTCGCCGTCGCGCTCGGAGGCATCATGGTGGGTGAATTCGGGCTTGGGCTTCGCGACGTCCTCGCCGCCCTGACCGGACAGTCCACCGGCATGGCCCGCACCGTGGTCGTTGAATGGCGCCTGCCGCGTGTTGCCACGGCGGTGGCGGTGGGGGCCGCGCTCGGATTCGCGGGTGCGATCTTTCAGACGATCACTCGTAACCCGCTGGCCAGTCCAGACATCTTGGGCGTTGTTTCAGGTGCGTCGGCGTTCGCACTTACAGCGCTGCTCGCGGGTGGCGGTACCGGGGTGCTGCTCAGCGCGCTCGAGGTGCCGCTGAGCGCGTTTGTCGGCGGGATAGCGGTCTCCGGGGCGATCTGGTGGCTCAGCCGCGCCGACGGCCTGGGATCGTTTCAGCTCATCTTCGCCGGCATCATCCTCAACGCCCTGGCGGTGGCGTACAACTCCTTCCTCCTCGTCCGTGCCGACTACCGCGATGTGGGCAAAGCCCAGGCGTGGGTGACCGGCTCTGTCGGATCCTCGGGTTGGGGTGACGCCGCCGCTGTGTTGGTGGCGCTTGCGCTGGTTGTGCCGCTGCTGCGCTGGGCGTCATTCCAGCTCGAAGCCCTCTCTCTCGGGGACGACACGGCTGCGGGGCTGGGCGTCGATCCGCGCCGCACCCAGCTTGTGCTCATGGTGCTTGCCGTGGCGTTGACATCGACGGCGGTGGCGGCTTCAGGTCCGATTGCTTTTGTGGCGTTTGTGGCGCCGCACGTGGGCCGTCGATTAGCAAATGCCCCCACGCCCCCACTTGGCACCGCCATGATTGCTGGCGCGCTGATCGTCGCCGGTGCGGACCTCGCGGTGCGCACCGTTGTGCCGGGAGACTTACCGGTAGGCGTGGCCACGTCAGCGTTCGGCGGGGCGGCCTTGCTCTACGCGCTGATGCGCGCGACCAGAAAGGTGACCTTGTAATGCTTCACGTGCGTGATCTCACCGTCAGCTACGGTGCGGCAACGATCATCGACGGGCTCGGCCTCGACGTCCCGCGCGGCGGCGTCACCACCATCGTCGGGCCGAACGGCTGCGGTAAATCAACGTTGTTGCGCGCGGTTGCTGGCCTCATCCCGCGTGAGCGCGGGGAGGTGGTCTTGGACGGCCGAAACACCGCGGAGATGAAACGCCGCGAGATCGCCCGCACGCTCGCGGTGCTGCCGCAAACCCCCGTAGCGCCGGACGGGCTGACGGTGCGTGACCTGGTCGGACGCGGGCGCCACCCGCACCAGACGTGGCTGCGCCAGACCTCGGAGAAAGACAGCGCGGTGGTGGACGAGGTGATGGAGCTGACTCAGGTGTCCGAGTTCGCGGAGCGTCCGCTCGAGCGGCTCTCGGGTGGGCAGCGGCAGCGCGCGTGGATCGCGATGGTGCTCGCCCAAGACACCCCGCTCGTGCTTTTGGACGAGCCGACCACGTATCTGGACCTTTCCCACTCCGTCGAGTTACTTGCGCTTATTCGCCGTCTCGCCGATGACATGGGGCGCACCGTGGTCATGGTGCTGCACGATTTGAACCTCGCGGCGCGTTTTTCCGACCAGTTGGTCGTGATGAAAGGCGGCGAGGTCCAAGCGGCGGGCACGCCCGCCGAGGTTGTGTCGGAGCAGTTGCTTGCCGACGTATTCTCGCTGCCCGCCGTGGTCGCCGAGGACCCGGTGGCAGGAGGGCCGCTGATCGTGCCCCGCTAGCGCGCTCTAGAGCTCCTGGTCAATCTGTGTGATCGCGTACGGGATGGTCAGCGGGTTGGGCATGCTCATCGCGTTGGCGGTGTCGGTGTCGAGCCAGTGCACGCCCCCGCGCGTGTTGACGTCAAGGTTCGCAAACGCGGCATCGTTCTTCAGCGCGTCGATCGCGTCGTAGTAGTCCAGGATGAACACGTAGTCCACGTCATTGAAGTCGGAGTAGTTCTCGGGGGACCAATCGATGAAGAAGCTGGATCCGTCACCGTTGAACTTGTCCGGGATGGTAAACCCGAGCTTTTCAATGAAGGAGCCGCGGCCGTCGCCTGCCGTGTACACGCCGAGCTTGCCGTCGTAAGGCATCCCGATGACCGCGGTCTTGCCCTGCAGCTCCGGATGCGCCTGCCGGAAGTCGGCGAAAGCCTGCTCGGATTCTGCGATGAGCTTGTCGCCCTCAGCTTCCTGACCCAACGCCGCCGCGATCTCCTTAATCTGCTCGTCCCACGGCACCTGCCAGTCTTCGTGTTGGTCGGAATGGAAGGTCGCCGGCGCAATCTGCTGCAGCAGGGCCTGCTTGTCGCTGTCGAAACCGCTGTTGACTGCGATGATCTTGGTCGGATCGAGCGCTGCGACCTGCTCAGCGGTGTCGGTGCTGAACTCGGTGGTGGTGTTGCGGATCGGGTTCGGCTCGGCGGTGAGCTTGTCTTTCGCCCACGGTCCGAGGCCGGACGGATCGCCCGAGCCCTCTGCCTCCCAGGTGGCGTAGCCGACCGGTTGCTCCCCCAACGCGAGGACGGTGTCCACGTCGCCAAGCCCGAGCGTGACAATGCGGTCGTTCGACCCCGCCGCGTCGGTGCGCTGGCCGGAGTCTGCGGACTCGCTGGAACAGCCGGTGAGCAGCAGCGCAGCCGCGGTGAAGGTAGCGGTCAACCGCTGAAGCGACAATGGGGAAGTACGTTTCAAGGTTCGCCCTTTCGGTCGGGAACGAAAGCACCCATGGTTAGGTGTGCCTAAGCTAACGCGATTAGCTTAGGGTACGCCGCCGCCACCGGGCAACATCTAGCTGGCCCGGGCTTTAGCGGTGCTGACCGTCGCCGAACTCGCGGCGGAAGTTGCCGTCCCAGTCGTAGTCCGCACCCGGGTCCTGGGTGCCGAAGTTTCCCTGCTCGAGGACGCCCGGCTGCTGGTCGCCGCTGCCCTGGATCCCCATCACCAGAAACACCGCACCGGTAACCGCACCCGCGATGCCGATAAACACGGCGGTGGAGCCGGTGAGGAACGCGAACGAGAGCACGGCCACCACGATGCAGGCTGCGCCGATGGCGTAGTTGCGCGCCGGCGTACCGGAGCTGTTGCGTGGTCCACCTGCGGGGCCGTGGGGGAGACCGTCGTCGTTGTATCCCTTGAACTGCATGATTCGCAGCCTACGGGAGACATGCTGTTATTGGCTGTTGAGTTTTCCGGACAGGCGGTCCAGGCGGTCCTTGCTCGGCCCGTCGAGGCCGACGATGGTGACGGTCTTGCCTCGTTCCTCGAACTTGCGGGTGACGGAGTCCAACGTGGCCACGGTGGAGGCGTCCCACACCTCGGCCGCGCTCAAGTCGAGCACGATGTTTTCTGCAGGGTCGGTGTAGTCGAATGCGTAGACCAGGTCGTTGCTGGAGGCCCAGAACAGCTGGCCGTGGATGCGGTAGGTGCGGGTGTCCACCTGCCCGTCGTTGGTCGTGTCCTCGGCGGAAACCTGCTCGACGGAGGCGAGGTGTGCGACGCGGCGGGCGAAGGTGATCATCGCGGTGATCACGCCGAGTACGACGCCGACGGCGAGGTTGCTGGTGGCAAGCGTTGCTACGACGGTCACCAGCATCACCACGGTCTCCGATAGTGGCATGAATTTCAGGGTGCGCGGGTGCACCGAGTGCCAGTCGATGGTGCCCACGGACACCATGATCATGATGGCCACGAGTGCCGCCATCGGGATCTGGCCCACCACGTCGCCGAGCAGCAGGATGAATGCGAGGAGGAATACGCCGGCCAGCAGCGTAGACAGGCGGGTGCGCGCCCCAGATTCGCGGACGTTGATCATGGTCTGGCCGATCATGGCGCAGCCGCCCATGCCGCCGAAGATGCCGGAGGCGATGTTCGCCACGCCTTGGCCCCAGGATTCTCGGGTTTTGTCGGAGTGGGTGTCGGTGATGTCGTCGACAAGCTTGGCCGTCATCAACGACTCCAGCAGGCCCACGATTGCCATAGCCAGGGAATACGGCGCGATAATCTGAAGCGTTTCCAGCGTCAGTGGCACGTCCGGGATGAACAGGCGCGGCAGGGAATCCGGCAGCTGCCCCATATCCGACACAGTGGGGACGCGGAATCCGGCAAGCCCCACGACAGCGCTGATGACGATGATGGTGATCAACGGGGCGGGGATGGCGCCCGTAAGCTTTGGCCACCCGATCATGATCGCGATGCCAGCTGCGACGAGGGCGTAGACGACCTTTGGTACGTCGATAAGATGCTCCAGCTGCGCGGTGAAGATCAAAATACCCAGCGCGTTGACGAAGCCGGTCATCACCGACCGCGGGATGAAGCGCTGCAGCTTGGCCACCCCGAGCGCCGCGAGCACGATCTGCAGCATGCCCGCCAGCAAGACGGTTGCGATGAAGTAGTCCACCCCGTACTCGCGGGCCACCGGGGCGATGACCAGGGCGACCGCACCCGTGGCGGCCGAGATCATCGCGGGGCGGCCGCCGGTGAACGCGATGGTGATGGCCATGATCACCGAGGCGAACAGCCCGAGCGCCGGATCAACGCCGGCGAGGATGGAAAACGCGATGGCCTCGGGGATGAGCGCCAGTCCGACGGTGAGGCCCGCCAGCACCTCCTTGCGCAGGCGAGTAGGCGACGAAAATGCGTAGCGGAAGGACTCCACAACCCCCGTCGGAGCGGGCGGTTCGTGAGAAATCTCGGTGTGAGCGAAAGCCATGGAATCTACCGTTCTGAATGCGCGGGAAAGTGCCCCCTCGGGCAGGTGAGGGCGTGAAAACGTAGCTACCGTATCGGTCATGCGCATCAAGCGCCAATGCGGCCGTCGCGCGAAACCGGTCCTCACTATGAGGCGGGGAGGTCACCGCGGATCGTCGCAACGCTGTTCGCCACCATGTAGATGCCGACGATGGCGGCGATCCAGAGAAGCGTCACTTTTGCCTCGTACTCGAGGCGGGGGATAAGGCGTTCGAGCCGCGGGAAGAACTTCTGGCCAAAGAGCAGTGCCAAGGTGGCGAGGATGACTGTCGGCAAGATCATGATGAGGCAGTAGATGCCCACGGCCCCGGCCTTGGCCGCGGAGGGGATATCCCAGCTTCCGATGATGCCCATTGCAGCGATGTACGGCAGCATGGTCGCCGCCTCGGTGAGAGATGCGCCGAGGCCCAGGGCGACCATGCTCGGCACACTGCTTGTGGCTCCGGCTGCGCGTTTCGGCAACTGCCCGGGTTCGGGCTTTTTGGGGTTGGGCGCGAAGATGCCGAAAAGCGCGAGGACCGCGCCCAGTATCAACGTGATCCATGGGAAGACGTCGGTCTGCGTGACCCGTTCGGCAATTGAGCCCAGACCGGCGAATCCGAGGAGGATCCCTAGTCCGAGGAGGAAGTACACCGCCGCAACGGTGATCAAATACGCGGTCAGCGCCGGAACTTTAACGGCGCGCCAGTGGACGATAAGCGCAAGGGGGATGACAAGGGTGCCCAAGCTCAGGCTGTCGAGCAGCGCCAAACCACCAACTGCGATGACTGAACCCATGGGACGCTCCGGATCTCTCGTACGAACGTATTACGCCTTACGAACGTACGAGAATCTAGAATGGGGCGCAACCATGAACGACTTCTCCCTGGACCATCAGTTTTCAGAATCGGCCGCGACCATTGCCGACGCCACTATCCGCATCATTGCGTCGCGGGGGCTCGATGCCGTGAGCGTGCGGGAGGTGGCGAAGGAATCCGGGTTCGCCGCCGGCTCTGTGCAGTACCACGCTCCGAACAGGGACACCCTGCTGGCTCACGCGTTCATCCGCTCCATCCAGCGCCAGAGCGAGCGGGTGGCGGCGGTGTCTGAAAGGGAAGGCGAGCTCGAAACCTGGGTGGCGAGGCTTGCCGAGCTCCTCCCGACCGGAGGGGTGCGTTCCGAAGATGCCGCGATCTGGGTCACGTACGGCTCCGCCTCTGCAACCCGGGACTGGATTGCGAAGCTCTACACCGAGGTGCTTGAAGACTTTCAGGGCAACGTTGTCGCTGCGCTGGGCGGTGAGGAGGACGCAAAGCCCAAAGCGCGCCTGGTTACCGCGCTGATCAACGGCCTCGCTCTAGACAACCTGCGGGTTCCCGAATCTGAAGCCAGCCGCATCGTGGCAGACCTTCGCGAAGGCCTGCGTCTCCTCTTCTCCGCCTAACCCGCGCCATCCCGCGAGCCACACCAAGGAATCACCATTGAAGCGATTACGCTTGGTTTCCGACTGCCCACAACAGAAAGTGAGAGCTGTGGAGACGAGCAAGACCCTCGCCGTGGACACGCTGCAGCGCGTCCTCATGCCCAAAAAGGGCGAGCCGCACGACGTGCGCATGCTGTACCTGATCGAGCAGGAGCACAACAAGCAGCGTCTGCGCTGGTCCGACCGCACGAGCTTCGAGGTCCCCGCGGGCAACGAGGTCAGCTTCGAGACCTACTTCAACGCGTTTCCGGCAAGCTACTGGCGCCGCTGGTCGCAACTGGACACGGTGGTCCTGGCCATGGAGATCGAGGGCCGCGCGACCATCTCGGTTTACCGTTCGAAGCACGACGGCACGCGCGTCAGCGTCACCAACGTCGAGGCCACCGGCAGCATCGAAATCCCGCTGAAGCTGAGCAACTTCGAGGACGGCGGCTGGCTGTGGTTCGACGTCACCGCCGAAGACGACACGCGCATCGCCGACGCCGCGTGGTGCTCGCCGCAGGAGCCAAAGGAGCAAGAGCTTGACGACGGCACCGTGGTCCCGCCCCAGCCCAAACAGGTGGCCGTGGGCATCCCCACGTTCAACCGCCCCCGCGACGCCGTCAACGCGCTGCACGCCCTGGCGGAGGACCCGTACGTGGAAGCGTGCATCAGCAACGTCCTCATGCCCGATCAAGGCAACCAGCACCCGGCGAACGAGCCGGACTTCGCCGAAGCCGAAAAGAACTTGAACGGCAAGCTGGAGATTTTCCAGCAGGGCAACCTGGGCGGCTCCGGCGGCTACTCCCGCATCATGTACGAGGCGCTGAACCGCACCGACGCGCCGTTCATCCTGTACATGGATGACGACATCGCCATCGAACCGGATTCCATCGTGCGCGCCGTGCAGGCCGCCCGCTACGCAGCTAAGCCGATCCTGGTGGGCGGGCAGATGCTCAACCTGCAGGACCGCTCGCAGCTGCGCACCACCGGCGAGACCGTGGACCCGGAGATCTTCATGTTCTCCGTCGCCAAGCACGCCGTCTACGACCACGACTTTGCCAAGTACCCGCTGGGTTACGTGGGCACGGACGAAGAGGACCTGGACCCGAAAAAGACCACCTCGCGCCCGCTGCACCGCCGCATCGACGTGGACTACAACGGCTGGTGGATGAACCTGTTCCCGCGCGTGGTGGCGGAGAAGTTGGGGCTGCCGCTGCCGCTGTTTATCAAGTGGGACGACAACGAGTACGCCCTGCGCGCCAAGGAAGCAGGCTTCCCGACGGTGACCTGGCCCGGCGTGGCCATCTGGCACATGGCGTGGGCGGACAAGGACGACGCGATTGACTGGCAGGCGTACTTCCACATGCGCAACCGCCTCATCGTGGCCAGCATCTACGGGCCGGACAACCCGGAGGCGATGCTGAAGAACATGTCTAAATCCACCGCGAAACACTACTTCTGCATGGAGTACTCCACCATCGCCATCCAAAACGAGGCGATGCGCGACTTCCTCGCGGGCCCGGACCAGCTCTTCGACATCCTTGAATCCTCGTTACCGCGGATTCAGGGGATCCGTAAGGAGTACTCGGACGCGCAGGTGCTGCCGTCCGCGACCGAC
This sequence comes from Corynebacterium afermentans subsp. afermentans, assembly GCF_030408355.1. Classification (NCBI taxonomy): domain Bacteria; kingdom Bacillati; phylum Actinomycetota; class Actinomycetes; order Mycobacteriales; family Corynebacteriaceae; genus Corynebacterium; species Corynebacterium afermentans. The sequence goes on along the minus strand of NZ_CP046606.1, from coordinate 2,163,100 downwards.
CTGCCCGCGCCGACCGGCGCGCCGGGCGTGCCCACCAACAAGGTCGGCGGGCGCCTGGCCAAGATCAAGAAGATCCCGTGGGCCGTCAAGGCTCTGATGCACCTGCGCAAGGACGAGGACCGCGCGCACTGGGACGCGCCGCAGCTCAACCTCACCGCCGACGAGGCGCGCTGGTACACGCTTGCCCGCGTGGACTCGGCGACCGTGTCCACCGCCGGCGGCACCGGCGTGGCCTTCCGCAAGCGCGACAAGGCACTTGCCGACGACCTGATGCGCGAGCAGAAGGAACTCCGCGCCCAGATCAAGCAGCGCTGGCCGGAACTCAAGCGCACCTACCGCGACGCGCGCGAAGAGCTGACCAGCCACGAGAACTGGGGGAAGGTCTTCGATGCCCAGTAAAGAAACCGACCTTCTCGTCGCCATCCAGGACAAGTTGTACACCCCGGAAACCGCGAAGGCCGCCCGGTGCTTGAGCTACTTCGGCGAGCACGACCTCGGTTGGCTGGCGGTGGCGGGGCTTGGCGGAGCCGTCGATAAGCGAAAGCGCTCCAAGTGGCTCGCGCTCGGTGCCGGTACCTTCGCCGCGCATGCCACGACCGTGGTGCTCAAGCGGATCGTGCGCCGCCCGCGTCCGAACGATGCGCGCGTGAAGATCGGCGTGAAAACGCCCTCGCAGCTGTCGTTTCCCTCGTCGCACGCCGCCAACACCGGCGCCGCAGCCGCGCACCTGGCGGACATCACCGGACGCAAGTGGCCGTGGCTGCTCGTGCCGGTGATGATGCTGTCGCGTAACGTGCTCGGCGTGCATTACCCAACCGACACCCTCGCCGGTGCTGCCCTGGGCGCGGTGACGGCGAAGGCGGCAATCGAGGCTGAGAAGAGGATCTAGTGGCAAACACCCGTGAACCCGTGGACGAGCCCCTGATCAAGTCGGAGCCGCACACCTCCGGCGTTGACCAGGTGATGAAGAAGGCGCCGCCGAAGAACCTCCCGGACGCGATGGTCAAGGGCCTGCGGCCCAAGCAGTGGGTGAAAAACGTTCTCGTGCTGGCCGCGCCCCTGGCCGCCGGCGCGGATGCCTTCAACTCCCGCACCGCTGTGGACATCCTCCTGGCGTTCGTGGTGTTCTGCTTCGGCGCGTCCTCGATCTACCTGATCAACGACGCGCGCGACGTCGAATCCGACCGCCGCCACCCCACCAAGCGCTTCCGCCCGATCGCCTCCGGCATGCTGCCGATCAACCTGGCGTACGTGATGGCGGCGGTGCTCATCGCGCTCTCGCTCGGCCTGTCGCTTCTGGCTACCGACGGCACGTCGCTGGCCTGGGTCATCGGCATCTACATCGCGCTGCAGCTGGGCTACTGCTTCGGCTGGAAGCACGTCCCGGTGATCGACATCGCGCTGGTGTCCTCCGGTTTTATGCTTCGCACCATGGCCGGCGGCGTGGCCGCAGGCATCGCCCTGTCGCAGTGGTTCCTGTTGGTGGCGGCGTTCGGCTCCCTCTTCATGGCATCCGGCAAGCGCTACGCTGAGCTGCTGCTGGTCAAAGAAACCGGCGCGGAGATCCGCCGCTCGCTGCAAGGCTACACCGAGACCTACCTGCGGTTCGTGTGGACGCTTTCCGCCACCGCCGTGGTCATGTCGTACGCGCTGTGGGGTTTCCAACTGTCCAACTCTGTCGGGGGTACCGCCGCCATTTGGTACCAGGTGTCCATGGTGCCGTTTGTCATTGCGATCCTGCGCTACGCCTCCGTAGTCGACGGCGGGCAGGGTGGCGCGCCCGACGAGATCGCTCTGGAAGACCGCGTTCTGCAGCTGCTCGCCGCAGCGTGGCTGTTCTGCATCGCCATGGCCGTCTACGTTGTGCCGAACTTAGGCTGGTAGGTCTTGACCCACTAACATTGTCGCAATGACAAAGACCGCCCGCCTCTCCGTGCTCGCCGCAGCCGTAGTCGCGGGCATCTTCGCGTTCTGGGGCGGGTGGACCCGCCGCTGGATGTCCGACGACGGGCTGATCGTCCTGCGCACCGTGCGCAACCTGCTGGCGGGCAACGGACCCGTGTTCAACGCCGGCGAGCGAGTTGAGGCCAACACCTCCACCCTGTGGCAGTACCTGATCACCGCCGCCGGGTGGGTGACCGGCGCCCGGCTCGAAGACGTAGCCATGTGGCTCGCGCTCCTGTTCACCATCGCTGCCGCCGCGCTGGCCACCTACGCCGCGGGCCGCTACTGGGGCAAGGTCGGGCCGGTTCTCCCGCTCGGCATCATCATCTACCTGGCGCTGCCGCCGGCGCGCGACTTCGCCACTTCAGGGCTGGAGTGGGGCCTGTCGCTGCTGTGGATCGCCGGGTGGTGGGCTGCCCTGGTGGCGTGGGCGGAGCCGGTGCGCCGCCGCGCGCCGGGAGCCGGCTACTTCCTCGCCTTCTGGTGCGGAATGTCCTGGCTCGTGCGCCCGGAGCTGGCCCTCTACGGAGGTGTGACCGGCATCCTGCTCATCTGGTGTTCCCCGCGCAAAACCCCCGGCATCCTTGCCGCGGCGCTGCCTGTACCTGCCGCCTACCAGCTTTTCCGCATGGGGTACTACGGCCTGATCACCCCGCACACCGCAGTGGCCAAATCGGCGTCCGGCTCCGAATGGGCGCGCGGGTTCGAGTACTTCGCAGACTTTGTCGGCTACTACTGGCTCTGGCTGCCCGTGCTTGCCACCGCGGGGTTGGTGGGGTGGATGATGCGGGGAACCGGAGGACGTCGATTAGCAATTGTTTTGCTTGTCACCGGCTGCGCACTCGCCCACATCCTCTACGTGCTGCGCGTCGGCGGCGACTTCATGCACGGGCGCATGTGGCTTCTGCCCCTGTTCGCGCTGCTGCTGCCCGCGATGGCCGTGCCGATTACGCGCGTCAGCATTGCCCTGGCGACCGCCGTGGCCGTGTGGGCCGGCGTAACCATCGTGCGCGCCCACCCCATCGACTGGGAGGCGTACCAGACCGGCGAGAAAGAACTCGGCATCGTGGACGAGCGGGAGTTCTGGACGCTCGCCGTCGGCCGCGAGCTGACTGACCCGCCGCGCTACGCCGAAGATTTCCTCGGCTCCAAGCTCATGCAGAACTGGGAAGACGCCCTGGAAGACGCCATCGACGCCGACGCCGCGCAGCTCAACCTCGCCTACGTCTCGGCGGAGCCGGAGCTGTACAGCTGGTACTACCGCGACCGCGAGGACGAGGAGTCGGATCTGAGCAACCTGCCGCTGACGGCGTATCTAATCAACCTGGGAATGACCAGCATGAACGCGCCTCTCGACGTGCGCATCCTGGACACCGTAGGCCTGGCAACCCCAATCGCCGCGCGCATGCCGCGCGACCCGAAAGGCCGCGTCGGCCACGACAAATTCCTCGACCCCGCCTGGCAGGCCGCCGACACCGACACCTACCTGGACGGGCTGCCGCCGTTTATCAGCTCCATGCGCGCGAAGCAGGCGCGTGCCGCGCTGCGCAGCCCCGAAATCTCCGAACTTTTGGCCACGTCGCGCGAACCCATGAGCTGGGAGCGGTTCTGGAAAAACGTGCGCTATTCGCTTAGCGACGGCCGCACGCTGCAACTTTCCAGCGACCCCGGCCTCTACATCGACACCGATACCCGCCGGGCAATCCGCCGCGGGGCCAACCCCGGGATGGACGGCGCACAGCTCGCCTGGCCGGTGGAGGCGCACGCTAGGAAATAGCGGAGCACGTTTCTAATTGGTAACGTAAACGTGTCTTTTGCCTGAAAACACGTTTTGAGGGGATCTATGAACTCCAAAAATTCTGTGCGCCGTAAGCTCACCGCGCTGCTGATGGCCCTGGTCACCGGCCTGGCAGCCGTGATCGGCGCCCCGCAGGCGTCAGCGGCGCACCGTGACTGGCTGCGACCCGACTCCACCGGCCACTGCGAGTGGGACCGCGTCGGGTTCTGGGTGCAGCGCTGCACCGTCTGGTCCCCCGCGATGAACCGCCACATCCCCGTCCAGATCCAGCCCGCGCAGCGCGCCGGCAACGCTGGCCTGTACATGCTCGACGGCCTGCGCGCCACCGAGATCACCAACGCCTGGGTCAACGACGTCAACGCCGCCCAGATGTTCAAAGACAACAACATCACCCTGGTGATGCCGGTTGGCGGCCAGTCCTCCTTCTACACCGATTGGAACGCCCCGGCGACCTACGACTTCAACCACCCGGTGACCTACAAGTGGGACACCTTCCTGTCCAAGGAGCTGCCGTCCTACCTGCAGACGCACTTCGGCGTCTCGCCCACGAACAACTCCATCCTCGGCCTGTCCATGGGCGGCACCGCCGCGATCAACCTCGCCGCGCTGCACCCGAACCAGTTCCGTCAGGTGCTGTCCTTCTCGGGCTACCTCACCACCACCGTCCCGGGTGCGCAGACCGCGCTTCGCGCCGCGCTTCTCGACGGCGGCATGTACAACCTCAACGCCATGTGGGGCTCCTCGCTGAACCCGCGCCGCTTTGAAAACGACCCGTTTTTGAACATGGGCAACCTCCGCGGCCGCGACGTGTACGTCTCCGCAGGCTCCGGCGTGCCGGGCCCGGCCGACGAGAAGTACCTGCCGCAGCACCGCGCATCCGGCATCGCGCTGGAAAACATCGCGAGCGCCACCACCCGTGCATGGTCCGCGAAGGCCACCGTGACCGGCGTGAAGCACACCGCTGTGTTCACCCCGACCGGCCTGCACAACTGGGACCAGTTCGGCGGCCAGCTCGCGGCCACCAAGCCGCGCATCCTTAACGTGATGAACGCCTGGTAGGCGCCTACCAATCACTAACCGGCTACCGCAGCGCTTGCGGTGCGCCGGTTTTGGCCTTTTCGGGGCAAATGGTGAACCGCAGATGGTGAAAACCTGCTGTGGAGCACGGATTCACCATCGAAGATTCACCATTTGCGTGGATTGGGGCCGGATTGTGCCCGGGGCGGGGGAGGGGCTCGTCGTAACGCATCGCGTGTCGCACACGACTAAACCTTCAAGTGAAACTTAAGCTTTTGGTCGATACTCTTGTGACACCAGTAGCCAGACGAGGTAGGAGACTCATGCGAGACAACCGAACCACCCCAACGCGGCTCGCCGCCGCGGTGCTGCCCGCCGCCCTTGCCCTCACGCTGGCACCCGTCGCTGTCAGCCCCGCCAACGCGCAGTCGAGCCTGCCGGGTGACTTGTCCTCGCAGATGTCTTCGAACCGCGGCATCTCCGACGGCCTGCGCCCGCACGACCCGCCGAAGCGCACCCCGATCGAGGTGGAGACCACCCCGCAGATCCCGGGGCTGCCCGAGGGCGTGAAGGTGGACCGCATCGAGTGGATCACCAACCGCCGCGTCGCCGTGTTTATCAACTCCCCGTCCATGCCGGACCACCCGATCCAGGTGCAGATCCTGCTGGCGCGCGACTGGCACTCCAACCCGACCGCGAAGTTCCCCGAGGTGTGGGCGCTCGACGGCCTGCGCGCGCGTGACGACGAAAACGGCTGGACCATCGAGACGAACATCGAGCAGTTCTACGCCGACAAGAACGTCAATGTGATCCTGCCGGTGGGCGGCGAGTCCTCCTTCTACTCCGACTGGCAGCGCGAGAACAACGGCAAGCACTACAAGTGGGAGACGTTCCTGACCAAGGAGCTCGTCCCGGTGCTGGACAACGAGTTCCGCTCCAATGGCTCCCGCGCCGTGGTGGGCCTGTCCATGGGCGGCACCGCCGCGGTCAACCTGGCTGAGCGCAACCCGCACCTGTTCAAGTTCGTCGGCTCCTTCTCCGGCTACCTGGACACCACCACCACCGGCATGCCCACCGCGATCAAGGCGGCGCAGATGGACGCCGGCGGCTACAACGCGGAAGCGATGTGGGGTCCGCTGGGCTCGCAGGACTGGATCGACCACGACCCGAAGCTGGGCATTGAGAACCTGAAGGACATGACGGTCTACGTCTCCGCAGGCTCCGGCCGCGACGACTTCGGCAACCCGGAGTCCGTAGCAAAGGGCCAGGCCAACCCGGCCGGCATCGGCCTGGAGGTGCTGTCCCGCCTGTCCACCCAGACGTTCGTGGACTACGCCTCGCGCACCGCGGTAAAGCCGATTGTGCGCTTCCGCCCGTCGGGTGTGCACTCTTGGGAGTACTGGCAGTTCGAGATGGCGCAGGCATGGCCGTACATCGCCAACGCGCTGGAGGTGCCGGAGGCGGACCGCGGCTCCAAGTGCACCCCGGTCGGCGCGATCGCCGAGGCCACCAAGTCCGGCACGATCGGCTCCTGCGTCAACGACGAGTACGACGCGGGCAAGGACACAAAGGGCAAGGCCCAGGACTTCCGCGGCGGCACCGCCTACTGGTCCCCAGACACTGGCGCGCACGCGCTGTTCGGCGCGATCTTGGCCAAGTACAACGCGCTCGGCGGCCCGGCGGGCTGGCTGGGCTTCCCGGTCACGGGCGAGACCCCGGCACCGGACGGTGTGGGCCGCTTTGTGCACTTCCAGCACGGTTCGGTGTACTGGACCCCGGAGACCGGCGCTTACGCCATCCCGGGCGACATGTTCGCTGCGTGGGGCAAGAACGGCTACGAGGGCGGCGACCTGAAGTACCCGGTGGCCGAGGCAAACCAGGTGGGTCAGGGCTACGTGCAGAAGTTCCAGGGCGGCTTCCTCACCCGCAACCCGGACGGCACGCACTTCATCGTTCACGGCGCGATCGCGGAGAAGTACGGCGAGATCGGCACCGCCACCTCTGAGCTGGGGTACCCGACCGGCAACGAGATTGCGGTCAAGGGCGGCTTCTTCCAGCCGTTCGAGCACGGCAATATCTACTGGTCCGCGGCCACCGGCGCGCACACCATCCTCACCGGCGACATCTTCGACGAGTGGGGCAAGCGCGGCTACGAGCAGGGTGAGCTGGGCTGGCCGGTCAAGGACATGGAGAAGATTCCGGCGGGCGGCCTGACGATCGACTTCCAGAACGGCACGATCCAGCAGGTCAACGGCCGTGTTGATGTAAGGAAGAACTAGTGCGCAAGGTTGCATTCTGCTTTGCGACGGCCGCTGCCGCCGTCGCCGTGGCCGCCTGCGGGGGCGCCACCGTGGACTCGGACGACGTGACCGACACTCCGACGGTGGCCTCCGAGGCTGAAACTGAATCCGAGACGGAAACTACGGAAACTGCAGAAACGACGGAAACGTCGGAAACGTCGGAGGCTCCGTCGTCGTCGGCTGTGGTGTCGTCGCAAAGCAAACGCGTCGATGATCAGCCGGCCCGCGAGGTGACCGACGTGCCGCAGCAAGCCAGCGCTTTCTCCCCGCAGGAAGAGGCATACCTGGCCACCTTAAGGGAAAGCGGAGTCAACGTCGACGGGATTGAAGACCAGCTCACAGCTACCGGCGCTACGGTGTGCGCTGACAACCTGATCACCCGCGACGCGGTGGCAGGCCAGCTTGTGGAGCAACGCCGCACCGACATGGACGCGGCGGGCGTGGCGGCGCTGATCAGCGACACCGCTCGCGCCAACCTCTGCTCCTAGCAGTACAGAAGGGAGCCTGGGCTCATGCGCACATCGCGCAACGTATTTGTCGTCGCCGCAGTGATTGTGGTGCTGTCTTTAATCGGACTCGGGATCTACCAGTGGCGCTCCGGCGAGACCGGGCTGCCGTCGGCGGACGGCCCGCTGGCAACGTCCGAGGCTCCTGCCTCCCCGTCAGAGACGCAAGCGGCGGAGCCGGACTGGTGCCCCGCGGTCGAGTTCGTCTCCGTGCCCGGCACCTGGGAGTCCGCGGCGGACGATGACCCGTTTGCCCCGGCAGCGAACCCGGCGAGCTTCATGCTCTCGATCACCCAGCCGCTGCAGCAGATGTACGACATCAACCACGTGCGCGTGTTCACGGTGCCGTACACCGCGCAGTTCAAGAACATCCAGACGGCGCACGGCCGTGCCGAGATGACGTACGACGACTCGCGTGCCGAAGGTACCGCGAAGCTTTCCGGCGAGCTGCGGTTTGTGGCGGAAACATGCCCGTCGACGAAGTTCATCATCGCCGGGTTCTCCCAGGGCGCGGTGATCGTGGGCGACGTGGCGTCGAAGATCGGCAATAGCGAAGGGCCGATCGACCCGGAGCGGCTGCTGGGCGCGGTGATGATTGCGGACGGCCGGCGCGAAAACGGCGTGGGCGTCAACCCCGGCGCCGAGGTCGCAGGCGTGGGCGCGGAGATTGTCATGCAGCCGCTGCAGGCGCTGGTGGACCGGGTCACCCCGGGCGCGACCATGACCGGCCCGCGCCCCGGCGGCTTCGGCTTGGTGGAGGACCGCGCGTTTGAGATCTGCGCGCCAGACGACACCGTCTGCGACGCGCCGAAGGGCGTGGGCAACGCCATCGACCGGGCTCACGCGCTCATCGCGGCGAACGGCAATCACGCCATGTACGCGACCAATCCGGCCGTCATTCCCGGGACCACCGTGCCGGAATGGACTGTAGGTTGGGTGCAGAACGTGGTAGAAAGTTTGTAGCCCAAAATAGTTTTGTCCCGCAAAGGAGTTACGGGTATGGATCTTCAGCAGCTCATCGCGCAGTTTTTCGACGACAAAGGCCAAATCGCGCTCCCAGAGCACTTCACCCTCCCACGCCTGAGCGAGACCATCTACCAGGCCCACCTCGCCACCGGCGGCGGTGACGCGTTGAACATCCGCGACTGGGACTACACCTCCAACCCGGAGGGTGAGGCCCGCGAGTTCACCCGCACCCAGGTCAACACCCGCATCAAAGCCGTCGCCGCGCGTCTCGCGCAGGTGGGCGAGCCGGGGGAGCGCGTGGCGATCATGGCTCCGAACTCCGCCGAATACCTCTTCGCGTTCATGGGCGCGCTGTACGCCGGACTGGTGCCGGTGCCGCTGTACGACCCGAACGAGCCCGGCCATGAGGCCCACCTGCGCGCCGTGCTTAACGACGCCAACGTGCGGCTCGTGGTGACCAACTCCGCCGGCGCCCCGGCCGTGCGCGCCTACTTCGCCGACCGGCCGGGTGCCGAGCGCCCCCGCATCCTCGCCGCGGACTCCCTGCCGGACACGCTCGCGGAGTCTTGGCAGCCCATCGCCCCGGTCGAGGGCGAGGACACCGCCGGCGCCATCTGCTTTTTGCAGTACACCTCCGGCTCCACCCGCAACCCTGCCGGCGTGATGATCACCAACGAAGCGCTGGTCACCGACGTGCTCCAGATCAACGAGGCGCTGCGGTTCGAAGCCCCGATGCGCATCCCCACGTGGCTGCCGCAGCACCACGACATGGGTGTCATCGTCGCCATTCTCGGCGTCGTGCTCGGCCAGGCGCTGGATATTATGAGCCCGCGCGACTTTCTGCAGAACCCGAAGCGCTGGGTAGACAAGCTTTCGAGGCGTGACGACGATCCGGCCGACGTCCACATCTACACCTGCATCCCCAACTTCGCGCTCGACCTCGCGGCGCGCTACGCGGCGCCGGAGTCGCCCGACCAGTACGACTTCTCCGCCGTGGACTGCATCATCATCGGCTCCGAATCCGTGACAAAGCCGGGCGTGGAAGCCTTCATCGGCGCGTTCGGCGACTCTGGCCTGGACCGTACTGTGCTGCGCCCCTCCTACGGCCTGGCGGAGACCACCCTGCTGGTGTCGACCGACCGCACCGAGGACCGTCCGAAGTTCGTGGAGTTCGACCGCGAAGCGCTGGCGCAGGGCAAGGCGGTGCCCGCCGAAGACGGCGTGCCCATGGCGTCCAACGGCCAGCCGGTGAAGTGGATGCACTTCGCCATCGTGGACATCGAAACCAAAAACGAACTGCCGGAAGGCGAGATCGGCGAGATCTGGGTCAACGGCAACAACGTCGCCGCCGGCTACCTCGACCGCCCGGAGGAAACCGAGGCGACCTTCCGCAACACCATCGGAACCACCCTCCAGGACGGCCTGCCCAAGGACAACTGGTGCGCCACCGGCGACCTGGGCACCGTGCTGGATGACCACCTTTACATCACCGGCCGTGTGAAAGACCTCGTCGTCGTGGCGGGCCGCAACCACTACCCGCAGGACATCGAGGCCACCGCGATGGAGGCCACCGACCACGTGCGCAAGGACTCCGTCGCCGCGTTCGCCGTGCCGGGCGACGACGTGGAGCGCCTGATCATCCTCGCTGAGCGTGCAGACGGCGCCACCGAGGACGGCGATGCCGCCGCCGAGGACGCCATCCGCTCCGCCATCACCACCAACCACGGCATCTCGCCAGAGGTCGTGGAGTTCCGTGCGCCGGGCGGGGTGGCCCGCTCCACCGCAGGCAAGATCGCCCGCCGCGTCAACGCGAAGCAGTTCACCGAACGCGAACACGCTGCAGCAGAGTAACGAAAAGCCCAAAATGGGCGATACTCTGAACTGTTATGAACGAGCATCAACTGATCCAGTGGCTCACCAGTTGGGTCGAGGGCGCCACCGGCGTCGACTCGGTGGACCCGACCACGCCGCTCGAAACCTACGGCCTCGCATCCCGCGATGCGGTGATCCTCTCCGGCGAGCTGGAAAAGAAGCTCGGCCGGCGGGTCGACCCCACCGTCGCCTACCAGTACCCGACCATCACGGCGCTGGCGAAGGCGCTCCTTGCGCAAAGGCAGGACGCGCCGGAGGTTGAACGTCGAGAAGCAACGAGCTCCCACGACATCGCGATCGTGGGCTCCGCGGGGCGCTTCCCAGGCGCGAAAAACAACGACGAGTTCTGGCAGCTGCTTATCGACGGCCGCTTAGCCACCGGCCCCCTCCCCCCGCTCCGCTGGGACGAATACCTGGGCGACCCTGTGGTGCGCACCAAGATGGCCGAGGAAAACACCGACGGCGGGTACATGGACGGCATCGCGTCCTTTGACCACGAGTTCTTCGGTATCTCCCCGCTCGAGGCGCAGAACATGGACCCGCAGCAGCGCATCATGCTCGAGGTGGCGTGGGAGGCGCTCGAGGACGCCGGCCTGGCGCCCAGCGAGCTGCGCGGCGAGCCGGTGGGCGTATTCGTGGGCTCATCCAACAACGACTACGGCATGCTCATCGCCGCCGACCCGAACGAGGCGCACCCCTACGCGTTGACGGGCGCGTCCTCGGCCGTGATCCCGAACCGCATCTCGTACGCGTTCGACTTCCGCGGTCCGTCGATGAACGTCGACACCGCTTGCTCGTCGTCGCTGGTGTCGGTGCACCACGCGGTGCGCGCACTTCGCGACGGCGAGGCCGACGTCGCCCTGGCCGGCGGCGTGAACATCCTGGCTAACCCGTTCGCGTCGCTGGCGTTTTCCGAGCTCGGCGTGATCTCGCCCACCGGGCGCATCCACGCGTTCTCCGACGACGCCGACGGCATCGTGCGTGCCGACGCCGCGGGCTTTGTCGTGCTCAAGCGCGTCGAGGACGCTATCCGCGACGGCGACAACGTGCTGGCCGTGATCAAGGGCTCGGCGACGAACTCCGACGGCCACTCCAACGGGCTCACCGCCCCGAACCCGGAGGCGCAGGTGGATGTGCTGCGCCGCGCCTACGCCGACGCCGGCGTGGACCCGCACGAGGTGGATCTGGTGGAGGCGCACGGCACCGGCACCATCTTGGGCGACCCGATCGAGGCCGCCGCGCTGGGCGAGGTGCTCGGCCGCGGGCGCGAGGCGGCCGCGCCGCTGCTGCTGGGCTCGGCAAAGTCCAACATCGGCCACTCCGAATCCGCCGCCGGCGTGGTGGCGCTGATCAAGGTGCTGCAGGCACTGAAGCACGACACGATCCCGGAGTCCATCAACTTCTCTGGCCCGAACCATTACGTGGACTTCGACGCCGAGCGCATCGAGGTCGTCCAGGACCCGCGCGAGTGGCCGCGCTACTCCGGCCGCCGCGTCGCCGGCGTTTCCGGCTTCGGCTTCGGCGGCACCAACGCACACGTGGTCGTGGCCGATTTCGACCCGGCCGATTACGACTTTAAAGCCGCGGAGACCGAGGCTGCGTTCGAGGGCGTTTCCGTGGCGGCGCTGCCGGTGTCGGGCCTGCTGCCGTCGCGTCGCAAGGAGGCCGCCGGCGTGCTCGCGGACTTCCTCGAATGCCGCGCGGACGCGGACCTGATCCCCGTCGCGCGCTCGCTGGCCAAGCGCAACCACGGCCGTTCCGCCGCCGTCGTGCAGGCGACTGGCGTCGAGGAAGCCGTGCGCCGACTGCGCCAGGTCGCCGACGGCAAGATCGGCCCCGGCATCGCCGCCGCAGACGCGCCCACCCCGATGGGCCCGGTCTTCGTCTACTCCGGCTTCGGATCCCAGCACCGCAAGATGGCCAAGGAGCTCATCACGCGCTCCCCGCTGTTCGCACGCCGCATGCGCGAGCTGGACGAGATGGTCAAATTCCAGGCCGGCTGGTCCATGCTCGAGATCATCGAAAACGACGAGCTGACCTACGACACCGAAAACGGCCAGGTCACCATCACCGCCATCCAGATCGCCCAGACCGACCTGCTCGCCGCCGCCGGCATCACCCCGGCCGCCACGATGGGCATGTCCATGGGCGAGATCGCCGCGGCCTACGGCGCCGGCGGCTTAAGTGCCGAGGAGTGCATCCTCGTCGCCACCGCGCGTGCCCGCTTGATGGGCGAGGGCGAGGCCATGATCGCCGGCACTGAGCAGGAAGGCGCCATGGCGGTGGTGGAGCTCTCCCGCGAGGAGTTGGCGGAGTTCGTCGATAAGCATGAGCAGGCGGCCGGTGTGGAGCCCGCCGTGTACGCGGGGCCCGGCATGACCACCGTCGGCGGGCCGGGCAAGGCCGTCGACTACGTAGTGGCCGCGCTTGAAGCCGAGGAGAAGTTCGCGCGCAAGCTCAACGTGCGCGGCGCCGGCCACACCAGCGCCCTCGACCCGATCATGGGCGACCTCGCCGGCGAAATCGCCGGCCTGAACGCGCGGCCTTTGCGCGTGCCGCTGTTTTCCTCCGTGGACCGCGGCGAGGTGTACCAGCCCGGCCAAATCGTCCACGACGATGAGTACTTCCTGCGCATGACCCGCCAGCCGGTGTACTTCCAGGACGCGACCGAAGCCGCGTTTAACGCCGGCCACACCACGCTCGTGGAAATCACCCCGAACCCGGTGGCGCTGATGGGCATGATGAACACCGCGTTCGCCGTCGGCAAGCCGGACGCGCAGCTGCTGTACACCACCAAGCGCAAGGTGGACGAGCTGGAATCACTGTTGGACCTCGCCGCGAAACTGTACGTGAACGGCATGGGCGTGGACTTCGGCGCGTTCTACGGCGCGGGTGAAGTGGTGCAGGCGCCGAAGACCATGTTCAGGCAGGTGGACCACTGGACGCCGGCGCGCCCGTCGTCCTCGCGCGCGTCGCTTTTGGGCTCGCGCGTGCGCCTACCGGGCGGCGAAGTGGCGTTTTCCACCGCCGCCGACCAAATCTTCAGCCCGTACCAACTCATCGAGTCCGCCGCCGCCGAGGTCTCGCCGAACGCACGCGTGGTGGCAACCGAGGAGCACGGCTACCTGCCCGCGGACGGCGAGGTGACCACCATCGTCGCCTCCTCGCTCGGCGGGGTGTCCGTCAAGGTGTACGACGGTTCCGCGCTGGTGGCAGAGGGCTTCGCTTCCACCATCGACCGCGCGCCGGTGCAGGGGGTCATGGAGCATCCGCGTGACGACGAACCATCGGCCGATGCCGACACCGCCGACACCGCCGACACCGCCGACACCGATGACGCGGTGCGCTGGGACCCCAACTCCGGCGAATCGGTCGAGGACCGCCTGCGCGACATCGTCTCCGAGTCCATGGGCTACGACGCCGCAGACCTGCCCGACGAGCTGCCGCTGATCGACCTCGGCCTGGACTCCCTGATGGGCATGCGCATCAAAAACCGTGTGGAAAACGACTTCCAGATCCCGCCGCTGCAGGTGCAAACGCTTCGCGACGCCTCCGTCGCCGACGTGATCCGCATCGTCGAAGACGCCGTCGCCGGCAAATCCGAGGAGCCGCAGCCGCTGGCGTACAACGACGAGTCACGCGACCCGGCCGCGGCCACCGAGAAGACCCAGGGCGTGGGCGTTGCCCCACGCGACGCTTCCGAGCGCATGGTCTTCGGCGCCTGGGCCAAGTACGCGGGTGCGGCGGCGGCTGGTGTGACGTCGGCGTTGCCGTCGATTAGCAAGGAGCAGGCGGGCGAGATCGCCGCCCACCTCACTGAGCGCTCCGGTATCGAGGTCACCGCGGACGACGTGCTGGGTGCTGAGACGCTCGAGCCGCTGGCGAACCTCGTGCGCGAGGGGCTGGAGACGCCGGTGGACGGCAACATCCGCGTCTTCCGCGACGGCACCGCCAATCCGGTGTTTGTCTTCCACCCGGCCGGCGGCTCGTCGTCGGTGTACGCGCCGCTCGCGCGCAGGCTCGGCGACGACGTGCCGGTCTACGGCGTGGAGCGCCTCGAGGGCTCCCTGGAGGAGCGCGCCGCCGAGTACGTCAAGGACATTGAGCGCATTGCCGACGGGCGCAAGGTTGTCCTAGCCGGCTGGTCGTTCGGCGGCGCGCTGGCCTACGAGGTCGCGCACCAGCTGGGCAACGACAAGATCGACTACATCGCGCTTCTGGACACCACCCAGCCGTCCGAGCCGATCCCGGACACGCTCGAGGAGACGAAGGCGCGCTGGGGCCGCTACGCCGCCTTTGCCAAGGAGACGTACGGTCTCGAGTTCGACGTGCCGTACGAGCTGCTGGAAACCGCTGGCGAAGACGCGCTTTTGCAAATGCTCACCGAGTTTTTGGCCACCACCGACGCCTCCGAGCACGGCCTGGCCGCCGGCGTGCTCGAGCACCAGCGGGCGTCGTTCGTGGACAACCAGATCCTCAACCACCTGGACTTCAGCCGCTGGGCGGATGTGAAGGTGCCGGTGCTACTGTTCCGCTCCGAGCGCATGCACGACGGTGCGATCCAGCTCGAGCCGAACTACGCGCACATCGATGAGGACGGCGGCTGGGGCGCTATCGTGGACGACCTGACTATCGTCCACCTACCCGGCGACCACCTCGCGGTGGTGGACGAGCCGGCGGTGGGGATCGTCGGCAAGCATATGAACGCATGGATTGAGGGGAAGCGATGAGTACCGCAGACAAACTCGCCGACCTGCGCGAGCGCCTGGACAAGGCACAGGACCCGGGCTCTGAGCGCTCCCGGAAGCGCCGCGACGACGCCGGGCGCACCACCCCGCGCCAGCGCATCGACGCGCTGCTGGACGAAGGCTCCTTCGTCGAAATCGGCACGCTCGCCCGCACCCCCGGCGACCCGGACGCCGTCTACTCCGACGGCGTGGTCACCGGCTACGGGCGCATCGACGGCCGCCCCGTTGCGGTGTACGCCCACGACAAGACCGTCTACGGCGGGTCAGTCGGCGTAACGTTCGGGCGCAAGGTCACCGAGGTCATGGAGTTCGCCATCAAGATCTCCTGCCCGGTGATCGGCATCCAGGACTCCGGCGGCGCGCGCATCCAGGACGCGGTGACGTCGCTGGCCATGTACTCCGAGATCGCGAAGCGCCAGCTGCCGCTGTCGGGCCGCGTGCCGCAGATCTCCATCATGCTGGGCAAGTCCGCTGGCGGCGCCGTGTACGCGCCGGTGACCACGGACTTCGTGGTGGCGGTGGACGGCGAGTCCGAGATGTACGTCACCGGCCCGAACGTGATCCGCGAGGTCACCGGCGAGGACATCACCTCCGCCGAGCTCGGTGGCGCGCGCGTGCAGGAGCAAGCCGGCAACATCCAGGCGGTTGTGGCGACGGAGGGGGACGCCTTCGACTACGTCAAGGACCTGCTGGCGCACCTGCCGACGTCCACGTTCGACGCCGCGCCCGTCGTCGCCGCGCAGCCGGACGAGGAGCTCGACGACTCAGCGCTGGACACCTTCATGCCCGACGACACCAACGCCGGCTACGACATGATGGACCTGCTGGTACAGCTCGGCGACGACGAGGACCTCGTCGAGGTCCAGTCCGGGTACGCGGAGAACCTCATCTGCGCATTCGGGCGTATCGACGGCCGCGCCGTCGGCTTCGTCGCCAACAACCCCATGTACGCCGCGGGCTGCATCGACGCGGACGCCGCCGACAAGGGCGCACGCTTCATCCGCACCTGCGACGCCTACAACATCCCCATCGTCTACGTCGTGGACACCCCCGGCTACCTGCCGGGCGTGGAGCAGGAGCGCGAGGGACTGATTCACCGCGGCGCGAAGTTCGCGTTCGCGGGCGTGGAGGCCACCGTGCCGAAGGTCACGCTGGTGGTGCGCAAGGCCTACGGCGGCGCGTACGCGGTGATGGGTTCGAAGAACCTCAACGGCGACATCAACCTAGCGTGGCCCACCGCCCAGATCGCGGTGATGGGTTCGGCGGCGGCGGTGGTGATGCTGCAGGGCAAGCAGCTCGCCGCCATCGAGGACCCGGCGCAGCGCGAGGCCATGAAGAAGATGTTCATGGACTTCTACGACCAGGAAATGACCTCGCCGTACGTCGCCGCGGAGCGCGGTTACATCGACCAGATGATCGAACCGTCGCAGACCCGCCTCGCTTTACGACGTGCCCTGCG
This sequence comes from Corynebacterium afermentans subsp. afermentans, assembly GCF_030408355.1. NCBI lineage: Bacteria > Bacillati > Actinomycetota > Actinomycetes > Mycobacteriales > Corynebacteriaceae > Corynebacterium > Corynebacterium afermentans. Next base: position 2,146,490 of record NZ_CP046606.1, on the reverse strand, counting down.
CCAGCTAGCCTCCAAGCAGGAATTCGACCTGCCTAAGAAGCACACCATTAGTCCCCTCTAGTAAGGTTTCACCCCATGCTTTCTTCCACTCTTGACATCGTCGGCGACCTGATCAGCATGCTGGTCTGGTTTATCAATGGCATCCAGACCGGAAACCCGGCCTGGAACTTCGGCATCGGGTTCTAAAAGCCCTACTTGCGCACGAGTTTGGCCACGCCGCGCCAGCCGAGCATCAGCAGCGCACTCATGGTGGTGGCGACGACGATGAAAGACCAGTGGGGGACGTCGCCGTTGCGGATGCCCCAGATCACGAGCCCCGTGACCACGGTGATGATCCAGATGAGCCCGCCCTTGTTCTCACGGGTAATCAGCCAGCCGAGCGTCACGCCGAGGGCGAACGGCCACAGGGTGGACAGCCAGCCGGTGAAGTTGAAGGGCATGTCGTCGGACTGGTGCGCCGCGCGCGCCAAGAGGGCGAAGGCGGCGATGGCGACGTAGTCGGCGGCGATGGCGTAGGGCTTGGAGATGGTGTTGCTCATGCCAGCCACTCTAGAACACCGAGTCGTTCCACCACCGGCGCTCAGGTGTGCCGGCGCGGGAGCCGTCGCTAGCAAGCTTGATGCCCACGACCTGGTGCAGCTCCACGACGTCGTGCTCGAAACCCCATTCGGAGCCCGCCATGTACATGCCCCACAACTTAGCGGTGTTCTCGCCGACGAGCGCGACTGCCTCGTCCCAATTGGCCTTGAGGTTCTCACACCAGTCGTGCAGCGTGCGCATGTAGTCGAAGCGGATGTTCTCCTCGTGGAAGACTTCGAAGCCGTGGTCCTGCATCTCGTAAATGATCGTGCCGGAGCCGGTGAGCTCGCCGTCCGGGAAGATGTAGCGGTTGATGAAGTCGCCCTGCGGCGTCTTGTGGTTGTCCGGGTAGGTGATGCAGTGGTTTACCATCACGCCACCCGGGCGCAGCTTGCCGGCGAGGAACTCAAAGTACGAGGCGAAATTCTTCACCCCGATGTGTTCCAGCAGACCGATCGAAGAGATGCCGTCGAAGTCGGTCTCGGTGACATCGCGGTAGTCCAAGAAGCGCACCTCCGCGAGGTCCTCGAGGCCCTCCTCCTTAATCTTCGCCTGCGCCCACTCGGCCTGCTCCTTCGACAGGGTGACGCCGAGTGACTTCACGCCCTGGCGGGCTGCGTAACGCACCATGGAGCCCCAGCCACAGCCGACGTCGAGGTGTTTGTCACCGGGCTTAAGGTTCATCTTCTCAAAGACGAGGCGGAACTTGTTTTCCTGCGCCTCGTCGAGTGTGGCGTCCGGGGTGGGGTAGTAGGCGCAGGTGTAGGCCATGGAGTCGCCGAGGAACAGCTCGTAGAAGTCGTTGCCCACGTCGTAGTGGGACGAAATAACCTGGGCGTCGCGTTCCTTCGAGTGCGGGGCGAGACCCTGGCGGATGGTGCGCTCGAGCCAGGACGCTTGCTCCGCCCCCGGGATTGGCTGGATCTGCAGTGCGCCCATGGAGCGCAGGGAGCGTGCGATGCGGACGAGCTCGCGCGGGTTCGGGCGCTTGTAGTTGTTGTAGAGGGTGCGCATGTCATCGAAGACGTCGTACGGGTGCGCGAGGTGCGCACCTTCAACCGCCAGGCCATCGGTGACCCAGGCGCGGGCGAGGCCGACGTCGCCGGGGTGGGTGACTATGTAGGACAGGCCCCCGGGGCTGTTCACCTTCACGGTGTGCTTGGCGTCCGCCGGTCCCGTTGATGAGCCGTCGAAAGCTTCCCACTTGAACGGGGTGCCAGAGGGGAAGAGGGTGTCGACGATATCCGCCACGGTCATCTGCATTGCCATTCTCCTACGCGTTTTCCACTGTCTTTTTATAGAGGCCCGGGAAGCGCCGGTCCGGGTCGTACTGGGCTTTCATCTGCTCCGGCAGGTCCCCGCCGTAGAGGCGCTCGAACTCGGCGCGGTCGTAGAACGCCTCGGAGTACAGGGATTTGTGCCCGCCGAGGTCTGAGACCTTCCGCTCGATGACCTTGTTGAAGGCCCCCGGCTCCACCTCCGGGACGCCGGACCAGAAGCCGACGTTCACCCACGTCGTCGCCGGCTCGAGGGGGTAGAGCGGCCACGGCGCCTCTTCGTCGAGGCCGACGCCAGCGAGCGTATCGACGCCGTCCCGCAGCCGGATCGGACACAGCCAAACCGGCTGGATATCGCTGGCTTTGAAGAACCAGTCGAGGAACTCGGCGATCTGCGTGTCGCGCACCTCGATGTCTTGCACGACGCGCTCGGTGCGCGGCAGGCCTTTCGGCTTCTTCAGGAACCGATACTCAAGGTCGTACTTCTTGTCCAGGCCCACGAGCTTCCAATAGAACGCGCTGCGACGCAGCTCGCGCGGCCAGAACTTGCGCACCTTGGGGTTCTGGGTGCCGAAGGCGCGGGAGCACCAGAACCAGTCGGTGTCCCAGCGCCAGATGTAATCGCGGATAGTGAGGAAGTCGTGGTGCACGCCCGACGGGTGCTGCAGCGAGCGGTAGTACACGGCGTCGCGCGTGTAGTCGGAGGTCTCCGGCGCCTCGCTCGCCTGGAAGGCGCAGACGAGGTATTGCTCGGTGGGGGAGAACGCGACGGCGTCGAGGCCGTGCAGGGCGCGCCCGCCCCACTCACCTGCGGCGGCGGCGTCGGCCAGAGCGTCCTGGAAGGCCGTCAGGTCGTTGTAACGCACGTGCTGGAGCTCGATGAACGGCGCGACCTCCTCGAGCTCGATGGTGAGGCGTACCGCGTAGCCTAGTGAGCCGTACGAGTTTGGGAACGCGCGGAAGAGTGCAACGTTGTCCTCGCGCGAGCAGGTGACGACGTCGCCGGTGCCCACCAGCACGTCCATCTCGAGCACGGATTCATGCGGCAGGCCGTTGCGGAAGGAGGTGGACTCCACGCCCATGCCGGAGACGGCGCCGCCGAGCGTGATGGTTTTCAGCTGCGGCACCACGAGTGGCGCGAGGCCGTACGGCAGGGTCGCGTCGACTAGGTCTTCGTAGGTGCACATGCCCTGCACGTCGGCGGTTTTTGTCACTGGGTCGACGGCGATGACGCCGCGCAGGCCATCCACGTTGAGTCCGGCGCTCTCCGCGTCGCGGGAACGGAAAAGGTTCGACGTCTTCTTGGCCAGGCGCACCCGCTGGCCGTCTGGCACCCGCCGGAAGCTATCCAGGAGTGTGGCAACCCCCTCCTCGTGCGCGTGCCAGCCGATGGGCACGACGCGTTCAAAATCCACGCTGCGTCCGTAAAACATCCTGGAAACGCTCATGTCTTGTCACCATAGACCCAAGTTGCGCGCCGTGCGCAAGATAAAACGTCACGCAAGCTCAAACGGCTTCGCCAGCGGCCGGGCGCCCGGCCATGAACCCGCGCCCGGCGTACACCGCCGCGTAGACGACTCACCCGATCGCGGTGATGAGCACAAACGACACGGCCCGGTACACCACCGTCGCCGCCGTGGCGTGGGCCAGCGGCAGCCCCGCGGCGACCAGCATGCCCACCGCCACCGGCTCCACTGTGCCGAGACCGCCGGGCGTGACCTGGGCTGAGCCGGCCAGCTTGGTCATGATGAACGCCAGGCACACCCCGGCAAGCGGCACGCCCTGGCCGGCCACGGCCCACACGGCGAAGACCATCGTGGCCAGGTCCAAAAGCCGGTTCGCAAGCGACAGACCCGCCGCCGCGAAAAACGCTGGCGCGGAGATGCGGATCGCGGAGACCTAATTAAGGAGCGCCAGGCCGAGGGCATCGTCCGAGCGAAGACGCGCGGGGTATACAAGGGGCGGGCGAAGGTGCTTAACGACGCCCAGGTTGCCCAGTCCCGGGGTGGATAGCTGATGGTGTGCCCAAAGCGGAAGTCGCCCGCAGGCTCGGGATCGGGCGAACCGCCTTGTATAAATACCTCGCGGGAAGCACTGGATACACACTCTCTCCTAACGACCGCTCCTACTCCCACGCTTCGCTGAGGTCATCCGCAACGATGCGCCATAGAGAACAGATGATGACTGCGGTAATTAAGTAACCGCTGACCGCATAATTGAAAAGGCCACTACACATCTCATCGTTGAGTATGTCGTAGATCAGAAAAACGGGTGCTAGTAAAACCATCACGACTAAGAAACGGTATGGAGAAAGCACTTTCTGCTTAGCTGAAAGGTGGACTAGGTACCCGATTGCCATGATGCATAAGGAGATGAATAGCGCGACCACCGCACCAAAAACGACATAGATCATATTTCTCTCTGAATTCTTTTAGTGAAGCGTCCTGGGTTTGGTTCCTACCTCAGCTAAGGGTGCCTCAAGGCTGCACCCCATCCAGCAAGCTCCTAGTCTAATTCCGCAGCGGCGGAAGTTCGGGCAGTCCGGCGCTTGACGACGCTCTACCGCCTCGCCCATTGCGCCTCTGCCTATCGTCCAGCGAGTTGCCAGACTAATTCCGCACAGGCGGAAAACAAGATGTTCAGAAGACTGAAACGGTAGCGGGGTGGTGAGTATGTGGTAGCACCCGAGTTTGCGGGTATTCGAGTGTCTGTAGATGTAATGAATTCTCATGCAAACACTGCAGTCTCTACACCGTCTTTCGCCTGCCGGTGTCGACGCTCTTATTTAGAAGTCAGCTCAAACATTCGGAGCTCCATAGTTCGAGGGCTGACATTTATTGAGTGCCGGTGGAAAAAGAGTAGAAAACAGCGTGCTATAGAAAACCCCACATTGCGATGATTAGTCCTGGTGATTTTCCTCACTCACGACTGTCGTCGGTACGCTATGTGTGCTTAATTTTCTGTCGTCCTGCGAAATCTTGAAGCTTGGGTAAGGGTTAGGAAGTGAGGAACACTCCCACCGGAAAGTGAGACAGGTAGAAGGAGAAACTACGTGTCAACCTTGAACCAGTCGTAGGTCAGCAACTAGCCCTTGGTATAGCTGAAGCATTGATGTTTGTCCTGTTGTAGGGAGAGTTTTTGTGGAAGAAGACTCAGAAGACGTCGCTGCCCTGGAGCGGAGGATAGAGTATCTGTCTGTTCAAATTGAACGCCTGATTGAACTTCACAGCCCATTCCCCTCGCCGATAACAGTGTTTCGAAAACCAGCGATGCTAATGGCGTTGACTTTCGAACAAGAGACGTTAGCGCTCAAGCTATTGGGAGCAGTGCATGCTTAGAATAATGGTGAAAAGGTCGATATAAACCTAGGGTTATTGCCATTCCCCAGAGAAACCGTAGTGCTGTTTAATGAATACTCCGACAAGGGGACGATGGGGACTAGTGAAGTGGTGAACATGCTAAAAACGTTTGTTCCAGGTGGCGATAATGCGGCCCAAAATCTGATTGAGGCGTGGGATTCAGCGTAATCTGCAATCCACAACAACGACGAGAAAAAACCAGGGAAAGCGTAAGTGAGTGCTAAGGCACGCCACGCGACGACCTCTCAACCTGTCACTGCTCGCCGGACTCAGACCCCGACCGCGACGGTGCGCCCAGCATGTAGCCACGACCGGCGTAGCAGACAATGTGAACGACCCAGCCGATAGCGGTGATGAGTACAAACGAGATGATGCGGTAAATGAGGGTGGCGGCGGTGGCGTCGACAAGCGACATGCCCGCTGCGACGAGCGAGGCGGCTGCGGCAGCCTCAACGGTGCCCACCCCTCCCGGGGTGACCTGGGCGGCGCCGGCGAGCTTGGTCATGATGAACGCGAGCGTGACCCCCATGAGCGAGGCCTCGTTGAGTCCCGGTTGCGTGCCTGGCGGCGTGCCGAGGACGGCCCAGACGCAGAAGAAGAGCACCACCAAATCGAGGAGCCGGTTGCACAGGGAGAAGAACGCCGCGGTTACGAACTGGCCGGTGCTCATGCGGATCTGCGAGACCTGCTGGATCACGTTCGTGACCCGGTCACGCACACTCGGCGGCAGGTAGCGGGCCCAGCGCGTAAGAATGTCGGGGTTGCGCGTGGCCCAGAACATTCCGGCGATGACAAGGAGAGTCAGCGCGAGTGTGCTTACCAGCGTCGTCACGGACAGCGAAGCACCGAGGAAGACAACGGCGACCAGGCCGATGAGCACCATCCACACCGTGGACAGCGCGCCGGAGATGACGAAGAACCAGCCGCACAGGCCGTTCGATGCGCCCCAGCTGCGCTGCACGCGGTAGGTCAGCCACGCCGAGAGCGCGGGCCCGCCGGGCACGGAGGTGGACCAGGCGTTGGAGCCGAGCGTGAGCGCGACGGTGCGCATCATGTTGGTGCGCGGGGCGTCCACGTTGAGCAGGATCATCATCACGGCTGCCATGGCGAAAATCGCGCCGAAAGCGCCGATGACCGCGCCGACGAGCGGGCCGGGGGAGGTGGCGACGGCGCGGCGCAAGGCCACGAACGCTTCGCTGAGAAAGCCGAGCTCGTTGCGAAACGCGACGGCCAGCACCGCGAGCAGCGCCACGGGTGCGAGCCAGCGCAGCCACTGCCGCCACGTGTTAGCGCTCAAGTTCCTTCTTCTTCAGCTGCTCTAACGCCTGGCGTGCGCGGCGTTCCTCCAGGTCGCGCATGAGTTGGGTGAACGGCACCAGGGAGGCGTCTTCGGACACCGACACTCCCGCGCGGCCGGGTTGGGTGTCGGGCACCATTTCGGTGATGGGGGTTTCGGTGCGCGGTGGCGTCGATAGGCTTGAGCCCTCTCCGAACGCACCGGCCAAACGTTTCACCCAGCGCGGCGCCCACCAGCTGTCCTCGCGCAGCATGTGCATCACCGCGGGCACGAACAGCAGGCGGATCAGGGTGGCGTCGAGGGCCAGCGAGAAGATCATGCCGTAGGCGATGTACTTCATCATCACGATCTCGCTGAGCGCGAAGGCGGCGGCGACCACGATCATGATGGCGGCCGCGGCGGTGATGATGCCGCCGGTGTGCGCGGTGCCGCGCTTGATCGCTTCGTCGGTGCTCAGCCCGTTCTGGCGGGCCTCCACCATGCGGGAGACCAGGAAGACCTCGTAGTCCGTGGACAGGCCGTAGAGGATGGAGATGATCAGCACCAGAATCGGGCTCATCAGCGGGCCCGGGGTGAAGTTCAGTGCGCCGGCGCCGAGGCCGTCGACGAACACGGCGGTGAGGAAGCCGAGTGTGGCGCCGATGCCAAGCACGTTCATGATCACGGCCTTCGCCGGCAGGATCACGGAGCCGAATACCAGCGCCATCAGCAGGAACGTGGCGATGACCATGTACAGCGCCATCCACGGCAGGCGCTTCAGCAGCGCCTCGATGGATTCGGTTTCCATCGCCGGGGTGCCGGAGACGTAGGTCTCGACGCCTTCGGGGGCGTTAATGTTTCGCAATTGCTTCACGACGTCCGCGCCCCCGGCCCTATCCTCCAGCGGGGCGGAAAGCACCGTGGTGCCGTCCTGCGTGGCGTGCGCTGGCTTCAGCGGCGCGGCCAGGCCATCGACCTGGCGGGTCTGCATCACGATGTCTACCAGCTGCTGGTTGTCCGCGCCGGTGACCACGAGCTTGACCGGGTCGGTGCGGAAGGCGGGGAACTCCTCGTTGAACTCGTCCTGGGCCTGGCGGGTGGCCTGGCTCGGCGGCAGGTACGTCTCGTTGATGCCGCCGAAGGTGATGCCCACGATCGGCACGGTGAGCAGGAGCAACAGCGCCGCGCAGCCGACCACGACAGCCTTGGCGTGGCGCATCGCCCACGCCGGGATCTTGTACCAGACGGTGTCCTCGAGGCGACGTGAACGTCGAGAAGCTTTACGCACCGACCACATGTCGATCTTGGGGCCCAGCATGCCGAACAGCGCCGGCAGCACCGCCACGGAGATCACCGCGGCGAGTAGCACCGCGCTCATCGCGCCGTAGGCCACGGATTTGAGGAACGCCTGCGGGAACATCAGTAGGCCGGACAAGGCCACGCCCACCATGAGCGCGGAGAAGAAAACGGTCTTGCCGGCGGTGTTGGTGGTCACCGCCACCGCCTCCTCGACCTCGGCGCCGCGGTCCAGCTCCTCGCGGAAACGCGAGACCATGAACAGGCCGTAGTCGATGGCCAGGCCCAGCCCCAGCAGCGTGATGATGGACTGGGAGAAGATGTTCACCTGCTGGTACTGCGCCAGCACCGCGAGCAGAGACAGCGAGCCGATGATGGACAAAATGCCCACGATCAGCGGCATCGCGGCCGCGACCACGCCGCCGAAAACGAACAGCAGGATGACGGCCACGAACACCAGGCCGACCTTCTCGGCGCGGGCGATGTCGGCGGCCATGCCCTCGTCCAGCGCGTCGGCCACCGCGGTCGCGCCGGCGACCTGCACGGTCGCGCCCGGCAGCTCCATCGCCTCGAGCGCGGGCTTGATGGTGCGGAAATCCTTCAGCGTCTGCTCGCCGTCGCCCTTGAGCCCGATCGCCGCGAACGCCTTGGTGTGCTCGGCGTTCACCAGCTGCGGGTTGGGGCGCTCAAAGTAGCTAGTGATGTGGGCGATTTCGTTGGGGAACTGCTCGCGCAGCGAGGTCAGCTGGGCGTTGGCCGCCTCCGTCAGCTGCGGGTCGTCGGCGTCGTTGGCGCTGACTAAAACGATCACATCGCCCGAGTTGTCGCGGCCGAACGTCTCCTGCTCGATCACCGCGGCCGTGGTCGAATCCGCTCCCGGATCCTCCCACCCTTCCTGGGAGAGGCGTTCGCCCAGCTTCGAGCCGAACAGCACCTGCATGGCCAGGATGAGCACGATGACCACCAGCGGGATGATCCGACGGTGGCGGAACGCAAAACGGCCCCACTTGTAAAACATCTCCGGCCTCCTAGTCGCGGGTGTTGTGCAGCAGGGAGCGCAGCGGGCGGAACGGCTGCAGCCACGCGCCGCCGTTCGGCAGCCGGTCCAGGTTCACGCGCGGCAGCGGGTTCTGGAACACGCCCGGGATGTCCTCCAAGTCCACGAAGTCCACGTCCGGGGAGTTCACCGCCCAGGAGGCGTGCTCGTGGAAGCCGAGGACGGTGACGGGGATGCCGGCGTCGACGAGCTCGAGCAGCGGCTCCTGGAAGTTCTGCCCGTCCGCCGAGGCGACCACGACACCTTGGAGCACGCCCTCGTCGCGGCGACGTTCGATGTGGGCCAGCATGTCCCGGTCCACGTCCGAATCCTCGTCGCTCTTCGGCTTGGCAAACACGGCGAAGCCGACGTTGCGCAGCGCCTCCACCCATGGACGGATGGAATCCGCTCCGCCGGCAGAGACGTTGGTGAACACCGTCGCCTCCGGCTCAATGTCGCGGCCGAGGTCGTCGGCGCGGGCCTCGGCTTCGTCGATGAGCCAGCGCCCGATCGCGTCGAAGCGGGGGCGGTGCGCCGCAGTCGGGCGCCCGCCCAGGATCGCGCCGAGGCCCATGTCCAGGTTCGGCGCGTCCCACACCAGCAGCAGGCTCTCCGGGCCGGCGGGCGCGCCTGGGGTGTACGGGTGCGACAGCGCTTGCAGATCCATGGCTACTTCTTCTCCCACAGGTACTCGCGGATCACGTGATCCTTGTCCAGACCTTTGCCTTCGAACTTAGTGATCACCTGTCGGTCCGTGAGCAGCGGTGCATCCTCCCACGGCCACCCCCTGTACTCCAGCATCGGTTCCACGTTCACCAGCTCGTCGATCCACTCCGCGTAATCCGCGTGGTCCGTGGCCACATGCAGCACACCACCCGGCTTTAAACGGGTGGCGATCAGGTTCAGGGTGCCGGACTGGATGATGCGGCGCTTGTGGTGGCGCGCCTTCGGCCACGGGTCCGGGAAGAAGATGCGCACGCCGTCGAGGGACTCCTCGCCGAACATCCGGGCCAGGACCTCCACGCCGTCGCCGCGCACCATGCGGATGTTGTCGATGCCGCCGCGCACCACTGAACCCAGCAGTTTGGCCAGGCCCGGCTTGTACAACTCCACGGCGATGACGTTCGTGTCCGCTTCCAGCGGAGCCATCGCAGCGGTGGAGGTGCCGGTGCCGGAGCCGATCTCCACAATCGTGGGGTGGCCTGTGCGATCGAACCACTCGTCGACGTCGATGCGCTCGTCCGAGCCTTCCGCCAGCACGCGACCTAAGCGCGGCCAATGCTCATCGAACAGGGCTTCCTGGTTTTCGGTGAGGGTGCCGCGGCGGAAGGTCACAGACCCCAGGCGCGGGTAGTCCAGGCCGGTGTCGAACTCGGTTTGCAGCGGGCGGCCCGCCGGCAATTCGCCCGTTCCCGGGCGCAAATTTTCAGTATTATTCATCAAATTTATTGTCCACATGAACTGGGCAAACGCAAGCTCCACGGGTCACCCCCGGAGGCGTCGTAAAGCAAATGCCCGAGAACGGGTGGCGGGGGTAGAGCTCCACCCCCGCTTGCGACAAAGGTCGTGCTCGTGCCAGCTGGTTATATCCAGTACGAGTGAATTGATCGGAACTTTTGGCCAGATGAACGCCCGTTTCGATACTCTTGGGGCGCAACAACGATGAATTTCGCACGCGCACTGGCCATAACCAGTTACACAAGGAGTACGTAAATGACCGCCGAAATCAAGCGCCTGGAGGGGACCAACCCCACCGACAACGACAAGCTCATCGCTTGGATCAACGAGGCGGTCGAACTTTTCCAACCTGACAAGGTCGTCTTCGCGGACGGCTCCCAGGAAGAGTGGAACCGCCTCACCGCCGAACTCGTCGACGCAGGCACCCTGATCAAGCTCAACGAGGAAAAGCGGCCCAACTCCTTCCTCGCCCGCTCCAACCCGTCCGACGTGGCACGCGTGGAGTCCCGCACCTTCATCTCCACCGAGAACGAAGAAGATGCAGGCCCGACCAACAACTGGATGAAGCCGGCAGCCCTCAAAGAGGAGATGCTGGAGCACTTCGAAGGCTCCATGCGCGGCCGCACCATGTACGTCGTGCCGTTCTGCATGGGCCCCATCTCCGATCCGGACCCGAAGCTCGGCGTCCAGCTGACGGACTCCGCCTACGTCGTGCTCTCCATGCGCATCATGACCCGCATGGGCACCCAGGCCCTGGAAAAGATCGAGGGCGAGAATTTCGTGCACTGCCTCCACTCCGTCGGCGCCCCGCTCGAGCCGGGCCAGGAAGACGTGGCGTGGCCGTGCAACGACACCAAGTACATCTCCCAGTTCCCGGAGACCAAGGAGATCTGGTCCTACGGCTCTGGCTACGGCGGCAACGCCATCCTGGCCAAGAAGTGCTACGCCCTGCGCATCGCCACCGTGATGGCGAAAGAAGAGGGCTGGATGGCCGAGCACATGCTCATCCTCAAGCTCACCTCCCCGGAGGGCAAGGCCTACCACATCGCGGCCGCCTTCCCGTCCGCCTGCGGCAAGACCAACCTGGCCATGATCACCCCGACGCTGGACGGCTGGACGGCCGAGGTCGTCGGCGACGACATCGCCTGGATGAAGCTGCGCGAGGACGGGCTGTACGCCGTCAACCCGGAAAACGGCTTCTTCGGCGTCGCGCCGGGCACCAACTACGCCTCCAACCCGATCGCCATGAAGAGCATGGAGCCGGGCAACATCCTGTTCACCAACGTCGCGCTCACCGACGACGGCGACGTCTGGTGGGAAGGCATGGACGGCGAGGCGCCCGCCCACCTCATCGACTGGCGCGGCGAGGACTGGACGCCTGAGTCCTCCTCCAAGGCCGCCCACCCGAACTCCCGCTACTGCGTGGCCATCGAGCAGTGCCCGGCCGCCGCACCGGAGTTCAACGACTGGCAGGGCGTCAAGATCGACGCCATCCTCTTCGGCGGCCGCCGCCCGGACACCGTGCCGCTGGTCACGCAGGCCCACAACTGGGAGCACGGCACCATGATCGGCGCGATGCTCTCCTCCGGCCAGACCGCCGCCTCCGCGGAAGCCAAGGTCGGCTCCCTGCGCCACGACCCGATGGCCATGCTGCCGTTCATGGGCTACAACGTGGGCGACTACTTCCAGCACTGGCTGGACATGGGTGAAAAGGGCGGCGACCGCATGCCGGAGATCTTCCTGGTCAACTGGTTCCGCCGCGGCGACGACGACCGCTTCCTGTGGCCGGGCTTCGGCGACAACTCCCGCGTGCTCAAGTGGGTCATCGACCGCATCGAGGGCAACGTCGACGCCGACGAGACCGTGGTCGGCTACACCGCCCGCGCCGAGGACCTGGACCTGACCGGCCTGGACACCCCGATCGAGGACGTGCGCGAGGCACTCACCGCCGACCCGGAGCTGTGGAAGGAAGACGTCGCAGACTCCCGCCGCTACCTCGAGGGCCTCGGCTCCCGCGTGCCGCAGGAGATCTTCGACCAGCTGGCCAAACTCGACGAGCGCGTCCAGGCTGCGGCGAAGTAGGCGCTTGTGTAGCACGGCAGTAATGCTGTAACGTCGCTGCTGGAAAACTTCAGACAGGATCTGTTGTTAATTTTGCAGAAAACCCGCCGAAAGGCGGGTTTTTTGTTAGCGTTACCCGCATGAGTGGTGGGATGCTTCGGGGGCTTAGCAGTGCACGGGTGCACTCATACCGCATGGCCATTGTGGGGGAGACAGGCCGTAGCGCGAACTCTGTTTCTGACCGCTCCGTTCAGTCCTTGTACCTGTGGCAAAGCGCAGTGGCATCGGCCTGGTATGAGGCTCTCTCGATTTTCGAGCCCGTACTGCGCAATCGTATTGATTGCGAACTCAGAAAGTGGAATCAAGCTCAAGGGAACACTGAGGATTGGTTGGAGGATCCGGCTCAACCGCTAAAGAAAGCGGTCAGTCGAATGGCTTCAGACGCGTTAAACGCTGCGGAAAGCAGTGCTCGCCGCAGACCGCGAAATCATCCGCGGTTTAGTGCTCCGATAACCTTAGATGATCGAATTTCGCAGCTTTCATTCGGCAATATCAGCTCATTATTCCCCTTGCAGGCCCCGCGCAACCGCTCGAATTTCGCGAGTGGATTCTCGGCGAAGGAGAACCTGTGGATACATGCACTCTCCGGTGGGTTTCCGGGATTGGCCGAAAAATTCGTAGACGCGCACCGATCAAGCATTCATCCTTCTGTTCCAGTTCAGGTGGAGAGCGGGTACGCTGTTGCGACTGCTCTCGAGCAGCTACGTAGGTTGAGAAACCGTGTGAGCCATCAGGAACAAATACTCAACGTTGACCATCAAGAACGATTGGCTGACATGTACGCGTTGGTTCATGCGATGTCTCCCCAGACGCTCGGGGTGATGAAGAAAATGGATCGGGTGCAACGTAATTTGCTGCTGCGACCGCGTTTCTAACCCTTGCGCAGGACAAGCACGAGGTTTGACACCGCGAACTCGCGGAGCGCCGGCACGCGGGTGACCCACCACGCCCACCGCGGGTGGTAGCGGGGGAAGGCGGCCGCGAGCTGGCCGGTTGCCTCCGCCCAGGCAAGTCCTTCGCGCGCGGAGGCGGCGAACAGGCTCTCGCCGAAGATGTTCTTCGGGTCGCGGCCGTGCACTTTTGCGTATCGATGCCGCGCGTACTCCCCGCCCACGTAGTGCTGCCACAGCCCCGTCTCGTGTCCACCGAACGGGCCGAGCCACACCGTGTAGCTGAGCACCACCAGCCCGCCGGGTTTGGCCACGCGCAGCATCTCGTCGCCCATGGCCTGCCAGTTCGGGATGTGTTCGGCGACGTTGGAGGAGTACACCACGTCGAAGGAATCGTCAGTGAAGGGAAGGGCGGTGCCGTCGCCGCGCACGGAGCCGAAGCCCGATATCCCCGCGGCCGACATTTCGGAGATGTCCGGCTCGAGGCCCACGTAGAAGCAGTCGGAGAACGCGTCGGCGAAGTAGCCGGGCCCGCCGCCGACGTCCAGTACCGACTGGCCGGTGACGGGGGTGCCCAGGAGGTCGTGCGAGAGGGCGTCGAGAAGCGAACGCGTGTCGCGGGCGAGCAGGGAGTAGAAGATGCGCGGGCGGAATTGCTCGTAAGAAAACGCGCGCAACAGCCGGAGCGAGCGGGAAAAGGTGGCCATCCGGCGGGTACGGTGCATATGCATACCGTAGCAACCGTGCTACAGTGCGGTGCATGGCCACGCCGGAATACGACGAATCGCTGGTTGAACGCAGAATATCGCAGCGCGAGTTGCGCAACGACTCTGCGCGGATCCTGCGCGCGGTGCGGGCGGGGCACAGCTTCGTGGTCACCAACAACGGCGAACCGGTGGGGCGGCTGGTGCCCCTCGACGAGCCGAAACCGCGGTTGACCATCACTCGGCCCGCCACCCGTGTTGGCGGATGGCTGGACCTTCCGGTGGAGCCGGCGGAAGGCGAACCGTTGACTGAGATGCTCGATGACATGCGCGAGGACCGCTTCTAGGATGCGGCGGGTGTATGCGGATACATCGGCTATCGCCTGCCTGCTGAAAGCGGAGCCACACACGCGGGCGATGCGACTCTGGCTCGAGGCAGGGAAGTGCGAGGTAGTTTCGTCGGACCTGCTCGAGATTGAGCTGCGGCGGCTGGCGGTGCGCTTGGGCAGGCCCCAGGGCGAGGTCACGCTCATCTTGCGCGGAATTTCGCTTGCGGAACTCAACCGGGCGACGCTGCGCAGCGCGAGCATGCTGCCCATGCCGTACCTGCGAACGCTGGATGCGATCCACCTGCAGGCGGCGCTGGACTTGGAGTCGGATGCGGTGCTCACCTACGACATGCGGCTATCGGATGCGGCGCGCGAAGTTGGGCTCGAGGTCATCGCACCATGAAGATACTGCTTCTGTGCTGGCGCGACACCACCCACCCGCAGGGCGGCGGGTCGGAGCGCTACCTCGAGCGCGTCGGGGAGTACCTGGCGGCGCAGGGCCACGAGGTGATTTACCGCACCGCAAAACACACGGACGCGCCGCGCAGATCCAGGCGGAACGGGGTGCGCTACGAGCGTGCCGGCGGCAAGTTCGGCGTGTACCTTGCGGCGCCGCTGTCGATCTGGCGAAACCGGCCGGATGTGGCGGTGGACACGCAAAACGGCATCCCCTTTTTCGCGCGGCTGTTCACGCGCAAACCCGTGGTGCTGCTTACGCACCACTGCCACAAGGAGCAGTGGCCGGTGGCGGGCCCGCTGATCCGGCGGCTTGGTTGGTTCCTTGAAGCGAAGGTGGCGCCGAGGGTGTACCGGGGCGCGCAGTACGTGACGGTGTCGCAGGCCTCGAAGCGCGACCTGGTGGCGCTCGGGGTGCGCGAGGCAGACATCGCGATCGTGGAAAACGGCGTGGACCCTGTTCCGGCGCATACGCCTGTGCTTTACGACGACCAACGGTTGCACCTGGTCACCCTCTCCCGTCTGGTGCCGCACAAGCGCATCGAGGAGGCGATCGACGCGGTGGCGGACATGGACGGCGCCGTGCTGGACGTGGTCGGCTCCGGCTGGTGGGAGGACCAGTTGCGCGAGTAC
Source organism: Corynebacterium afermentans subsp. afermentans (assembly GCF_030408355.1). NCBI lineage: Bacteria > Bacillati > Actinomycetota > Actinomycetes > Mycobacteriales > Corynebacteriaceae > Corynebacterium > Corynebacterium afermentans. The sequence goes on along the minus strand of NZ_CP046606.1, from coordinate 2,131,076 downwards.
GCCGCCCCGTACGGGGACAAGGTGGTCTTCCACCGGCACGTCTCCGAGCCGTACAAGCATGCCCTGCTGGAGCGGGCTGAGCTGCACCTTTTGCCCTCGCGCAAAGAAGGCTGGGGGATTGCGGTGATTGAGGCGGCGCAGCACGGGGTGCCCACCGTCGCCTACGCGTCCGCCGGCGGGGTGGCGGACTCTATCCGCGACCGAGAGACCGGCAGGCTGGTGCAGCCTGGTGAGGAGTTTGGGGAGGTTGTGGGGGAGACCTTGGGGCGTCGAGAGGCAATGGCTCCTGCGGCGCGGGCGTGGGCGGCGCGGTTCTCCTGGGAGGAGACCGGCCGAAAGTTCGAGCGGATTATTGCAGCTGTGTTGTCCAATTGAGCTGCTGGATCTTCGTGTCCAGCTCGCGGTACGCCTTCGCGGCGCTGTCGGCCATCTCGCGCAGGGCTTTCACGTCCACGGCGGGGACGAAGCGGACCTCTGAACGGGAATAGCGCGAGCCTGTCATGGTGCCCGCGTCGGCGATGGCGGCGTAGAGGCGGCGGGAGCGCAGCAGCGCGTCGCGTCGCGCGATGGCGTCGGTGAGCGTGGCACCTTCGAACTCCGTCTGCGCATTGGTGTGGTTGATGCGGCGCACCAGCGTCTCAATCTCCTGGAGTAGGCCGGCGGCCTCCTCGAGCATGGCAGCCGGATCCTCGATGGGCGTGTCGCCCTCCTGGATCATCGCGCCCTGTACCAGGCGTTCCTGCAGCTTGTTCAGGCGGTCCTGCGCCTCGGCGCGGCGCGCCAGTGCCTCTGCGAGCAGCATGTGTGTGCCTCCTTGTACGTTGCTGTCCCCGTTCCCAACGGGTTAAACGACAAAAAGTGTGTCTGGAATCGACGATTTTCAGGGTTTGACCTGTAGGTTTCAGGGAAATATATGCTTCGGGGGCATATATTTAGGTCTCGAGCGTTCAATCCTCGGTGTGGCTGCCGTGATGTGCTATGTGCGGCGTGGTGTGGTGTCGCAATGTCAAAGAACCAACCACGCTGCCACTGCGGCGGAGAAATGAAACGAAACGGCACCACTAGCAAAGGCACCACCAGGTGGCGCTGCAAACGATGCGGCGCCTCCAGCGTGAAACGCAGAAGCGACATCACCAACGCGGCGGCGTTCACCGTCTTCATCGACCACCTCACCACCGGCGCCAGCCTCGATACCGTTGCCCGCCGTGTGGGGTGCTCACCGCGCACGATGCAACGTCGATTCGAACCGTTCTGGTTCGTTGATGTGCCTGACCCCACCGCCGGCCACGACAAGCGGGTCTACGACCAGATCTTCCTTGACGGCACCTACACCGCTGGCGGCTGCTTGATCGTCGCGGCGACGATCGACCACGTGATTGCCTGGCACTGGTGCAAACACGAAACCACCCGCGACTACCAACTGCTGCTTGAGCGCATCGAAGCCCCACTCATCGCCGTCATCGACGGCGGCCAAGGCGCATACAGCGCGATCAAAAAGTGCTGGCCGACTACGAAAATTCAACGCTGCCTCGTCCACGCCCAACGCGTGGTACGCCGCTACACCACCAGTAACCCACGCACCGATGCCGGGCGCACCATCTACCGACTTGCGCTGAAGCTGACCCGGATCACCACGCTGGATGAAGCCGCTGCATGGGGTGCGCAGCTGCACGAGTTCTCCACGCTCTACCGGTCATGGATGGACGAGAAAACCCTGGTCAAAGATCCCAAAACCGGTGCATGGACCCGCGTGTGGACGCATCACAACGTGCGCAAGGCATACAACAGCCTCAACCATCTTTGGCGGTCCGAGATGCTGTTTGTCTACCTCAACCCGCCAAAAGCAGTACTTCAACCAGAGTGGATCAAATCCACCACCAACAGCCTGGAAGGCGGCATCAACGCCCAGCTCAAACTGCTCGCCAGAACACACCGCGGCAGATCAGGTGAACGACAACGCCGCATGCTGGATTGGTGGCTCTATTTGAAAACGGAACTGCCTGACGATCCAGTACGAATCGCCAGTCAGTCCGACTGGGGCCAGGGCCAACTCGCCAAAGTATCCACCCTGACCCGAAACGAGAACGAAGCCGACCACGAAACCGGACGACCAGCCCTCTACGACAACGCTATCGACACCAACTACACACACTCAATCGGCATCCAAAAAGGCCAAATCTAACCCCCACGACACGCTGAATCAGACACACTTTTTGTCGTTTAACCCTTCCCAACCCTCGCGGCTGCGTCCGCGGCACCCCCAACGTCGTGGTAGTAAACAGTGCTCGGTGCAACCCTGTGGTGGGGGTCGTGCCCGTGTGCGTCGTGCAGGCCGCATGCGTTGTGCGTGTGAGCGGAATCGAACCGCTTCAGCCCTGATACGGCCACAAGGCGCCGGGAGTGCGCCCTTTTCCCCGGACGCGTGGGGTTGACGTTCGCTGGGTGCCGGCGAGCTTTTCCGCTACCGACAGTGTCATCCGAGCATAGCAAAACGCCCAGCCGCTGGGAAGGGCTGGGCGTTGGGTCTATGCGGTGCTATGCCGCGGAGGGGAACAGCTCGCCGTCGCGGAGACGGTCGCGCATCTCGGCCTCGACGAGGACGGGGATAAAGTCCTCGATTACAGCGGAGCTGCGGTGGGTGCGCAGGACAGCATCGAACGCGTCATTGATCTCGAGTGCATCGAACTGGCCGGCGAACTCGGCGAGCAGGTCCTCGCGGATGTTGCGCAGGGCGCGCTCGCGGATGATGCTGAAGTCAATCTTGTTAGCCATGGTGTGTTCCTCCTTGCAGAAGCGGTATCTGCTCCTTCTCTAGGCTCAGGGTTACGCGTGTACGCAACCTGTTGTTAACTTGGCGTTCACTTTAGGAAATGCGAGGCGAGCAGTGCAAGGACATCAATGATTGGAAGTGCACATTAATTGGTAAAAGCCAACTAATTTCCTGAAACGCGCAGGCAGGAGCGCCGGGCTGAGTAGGTGTGATCCGTGTCACACAGCAGCCATGGCACCATGCACCACAGGGCAAACAACGCCACACCCACAGGCGGCAGCGGGCGTGCAGGTGCGCCCGTCTCGGTTACGGAACCGTCGGCGCGCATCACCACGCCGACGCCCAGCTCGCGCAGGCGGTCGTGGTCATCGAGGGCCGCCTGCGCCGCGGACCAGCGCAGCGACGGCGGGTCTACCGCCACCCCGTCGACTGTGAGCGCCCCGGATTCGACCACGTTCATTGCCTTGGGGGCGGGGTCGACAACTGGGTGGCCGTCGAGAGGCAAAAGCGCGGGGCGCGATTCGAAGAAGACGTCGCGGCCGCGGTGGTCGACGGCGGGAACCTCGACGGTGGTGGGGGTGAGCGCAGCGAGAGCGAGCGGCGCGTCCGGGACCTGCAGCAGGGCGAACGCGGCGGCAGCGAGCGCGCGCCGAGGCTCGAGTGCACCGGCGGCAGCGACGAACGCAGGGATGGCGAGGATGAGCCACTTCTGGCCGTCGCGGAGCAACCCACCGCCCGGGAAATACTGGACAAGTGGTGCGGTTAGCCCCGCCCAGGACGCAAGCGCCACCGCGAACCCCAGCGCCGCCAGCAGCACGAAGTGGCGGGGCACCGCCCGCCACGACAGCGCAAGTAGGGCAAACAGTGCCACGCCGAACAGCGCGAACCCGAGCTCGCGGGAGGTAGGCACCGCCTGGCCGTTCCAGATCCCGCCGAGGCCCAGCAGGGAGCCGAGGGTGCCGGCATATGCCTCGGCGCGGGGTGTGAACGCCTCGACGGACGCCGCCGAGGACGTGCCCTCCGCGCCGGCGAACACGCCGGCCACCACCCACGGCAGGCAGGTGCACACGCTGACCGCCGCCCCGCGCCACCCGCGGGCGAAACAAGCCGCCGCCAGCGCACCGGTGGGGGTCAGTGATGCCAACCAGTGCGCCAGGCCGGACGCTGGCACCAGGCCCAACGCCACCAGCGGCAGCAGCCATGCCGCCGCGGCCAACGACCACTGCCCCTGCAGCAGCCGCTCCACCACGAACGGGTTCCACACCGCCACCGTCATCGCCGCCGCCTGCCCGAACGGGCTGCGGCCGAGCCTAAAACCCGCCCACGCCGCGCACCCGGCGGCGGCGACCATGAACACGCGCAGGAACGCCACCGGCCACGGTAGGATCCCCAAAAGCGCGTCCTGCGGCACGTTGCGCGCGGCCAGATCGCCCCAGCCGAGCGACGCCCGGGTGAGCGCCATGGAGTCGAACACCATCATGTCGCGAAGCGCGAACGCCTCGCCGGGCACCAAAAACGGCCAGGTCAGCGCCACCACCAGCAGAGCGCCGTACACCGGCGCCCAGAAGCGGTTAACGGCGGCGCGCATACAGCACCAGGCCCGCCACGAACGCCGCAGCGGCGATGATCCGCGTGATAACCGACATCACCTGCAGCCCGCGCAGCCACGCCACCTCGCGCCCTGCCGCCGAAACCTGCGCCGCCTTGGTCGCATCGGCAAGCACCCACTGGTCGGCGCCGCAGTCCCACACCTCGTCGAGGATGCGGCCGGTGCGCCGCTCCGCATCAACGGTGCGCACGCACCCGTCCGAAAGCGCAGCCGAGTACTTGTACGTGTCCAACCCCTGCACCGAACCGGGGCCCAGGTAGTCCATCCCGACATCCTCCCCGGACGTGGAATCGAACAGCGGGTACGTGCGCCGCTCCGGGCGGTAGGGCAGCAGCGGCCCCAGCCCGGCGCGCCCCTTCGCGGGAAAGGCGGTGGAGGGGTCGATGGGAAACGCGTCCACCTCGTCGCCGTCCAGCGTCACCACCGCGTCCAGGCTCTTCGGGGCTTTGGACAGCGCGATGGTGCGGGTGCGGGGCGAAGTGCCGTCGAAAAGCATGGTGTACTCGCCCGGATCAAGTGTGCGCTGCTGCGCAATCACGATGGGGGAGACGAGGTTCAACGCGGCGCACACGACAATGATGCCTAGGCAGGCGGCAAGTCGGCGTCGCAGGTTCACCCGTGTCACCCTACCGGGTGGCTAGACTTGCGCCATCGTGAACAGACCCGCCATTTTGCCCGAGCTCGACGGGCTGCGCGCCGTGGCCGCCTACGGCATCGTGGCCACGCACGTCGCGTTCCAGACCGCCACCGGCTCCGCGGTGCTGGAGCGCTTCGACTACTTCGTGGCTGTCTTCTTCGCGCTCTCGGCGTTTTTGCTGGCGCGCGGCGGACGGCGGGAGGGGTACTATTCGCGCCGCATCGCACGCCTTGCGCCCGCGTACCTCGTGTGCGTGGTTGTGGTGCTGCTTGCGCTGCCGCCGCTCGCGGGGGTGACGTGGGGCCAGGTCGCAGCGAATGTGCTGCTTGCGCAGATTTACGTGCCGCATTCGCTTATCGACGGGCTCACGCAGATGTGGTCGCTCTGCGTCGAAGCCGCCTTCTACCTGGTGCTGCCGTTGTACCTACGCCTCGGGCCGCGAGGCCGCCGCGTTGCGCTGGCGGGGTCGGTGGTGCTGGGGCTGGCGTGGCCGTGGGCAGTGGCGGGTATCGCGGACCCGGCGGTGGTGAACATGCAGATCTGGCCGCCGTCGTACGCCCCCTGGTTCGCGGTGGGGCTCGTGCTGGCGGAGCTGGAGCGCGCCGGCGTGCGTTACGCCGGCCCGCGCTGGCCGGTTGCGGCGCTGGCGCTGCCGGTGGCGTGGGTCGGTGGGGTGGTGGGCCCGCGGGGGTTGGAGCACCCGTCGCCGCTCGAGTTCAACGTGCGTGTGCTGCTCGGCGCGTTGTTCGCGGCGCTGGTCGTTGCGCCATTCGCGCTGGGGCGGCGTGAGCGCGGCACGGTGCTGTCGTCGAGGGTGATGCGCACCCTGGGCCACTGGTCCTACTCGGTGTTCCTGTGGCACATGGCGGTGCTGTACTTCGTCTTCCCCGTACTCGGGGTGCCGATGTTTTCGGGGCACTTTGTGCTGGTGTACGTGGCCACCGTGCTGGCGAGTACCGCGGTGGCGTACATCTCCTACGAGCTGGTGGAGGTGCCGGGCGCGCGGCTGGTCAGGCACGCCACGGCGAACAGGCCGGCCACGACCAAGAAGGTGGAGGAACCGGCGTAGTTCGCCGCCGGCCACGCCGCCCGCGCCAGCACGAGCCCGCAGAGGGCCATGGCGGCGGCCGCGACGCGGTGCATCGGCAACACGGTGAAGCGGCGCACCACCCACGCCAGCGCCACCGCCGCCAGGCCCTGGAACGGGAACGAGGCGATCACGGCGACAGTCGGCGCCCAGTTCCCGTTGGGCTTCGGCATGTACGGGGTGTCGTCTTCGCGCCGCCACGGCACCCACAAACACAGCGCCAGCACGAGCAGGCTGAACGCCCCGCCTAAGATCAGCGAGTAGCGGTAGGCGTTGTCCCCGGCGAAACGCATCCGAAACTCGCCGTTTGCCCCCTCGGGGACGCGGAAGGCTTGGGCGCCGGAGTCGATACGCACCGGCTCTAACTCGGTGTCGCCGAGGGTGGCGCGAAGCCCGTCGTTGAACGCGCGGGTGGTCAGGATCAACCTGTCGCCGGCGCGGTTCGGCAGGGGCGCGCGGGAGAGCATGACCGTGTCCGCGCGTGTGAACAGCTCGTGGGTGCCGGCCTTCAAGAACACGCTGCCCACGCGGCGCTCGCCGTCGATGGTGGCAGGCGCGCTGAGCTGCCACGTGGCGTCTGCGGCGGTGGTGAAGCGGCGCTGGATCACCGTGTGCTCGGGGAAGTGGCGCTGGAAGAAGTAGCGGTCCGCGGTGCCTTGGACCTCCACGATGCGCGTGACTCCCACGTCGAGCTCGCGGATGCCCACCGGCTCCGTCAGCTGCAGGATTGTGGCGTCGCCGCGGGTGAGCCTGCGCGGCTGGTCTTTCACTAGGGTGACGCTGCGGCAATTACTGTGCCCGTCGCACAGCTGCACCGTCGTGTCTGCGGTGGCGGCGATGGTGACGTGCTCCTGCTGCGATTGGAATTCGATCCAGGCGCGCGCGTCGCCGGGCGCAGGCCACCAGGCTGTTTCGCTCACACCGTCGAAGGCGGAGGTCAGCGACTTTGACGCGTCGGGGCCGCCGAACGCACCGGCATCGGCGGCCGACGAAGACGCGCGGGCGAAGCCGTCCATTGTCACCGCAGTGCGCGTGCCCGCAGACGGGTAGTCCTTCACCCGGTTGCGCACCGTGGCGTCCTCCCACTCGGCGGTGAGGTGGCCGGACTGGCCGTCGATGGTGCCGTAGTTGCGCACCGCAAGCGCCGGGGTGTCGGTGACAACATCAGCATTTCCGCTGGCCAGGCGTGCCGGGAAGTAGCCGAGCTCGCGCCACAGAAGCGGCAACACCTCGCCGCCGCCGTCCACCGCGACCGGCTCGCGCTCCGTCTCCATCACGTCCGCATGCGGGTCCAGCAGGAACACGTCCACCTCGCCGAAGCTCGCGTCCGGCTCGCCCAGGCTCGGCGTTGGAGGTTGGTGCTCAAGGTCCCGGCGCACCACCACCGCGCCCACGCCGATGGATCGCAGCGCTTGCCTATCGACGAGCTCCGCCTGCCCCTCCAACCCCCGAATCGCCTCCGGGTCCACCAGCGGCACCGCGTCCCTGAACGCGAACTTCGCCTGGGTCAGCGCCTGGATCGGCTCGTCGCGCGTCCACCCCCACGTTTGCCGCGCGAACGACGCCGGAGGGACCACAAGCGTGCGGGTGCCGGCGGCGTGCTCGTCCAACCACTGACCCGCGGCTACCCAGTCCTGGGACACCTCGGTCCAGGTGCCTTCCGGGAGCAGGCGCAGTGACCACGCCGGCGCCACCGCCACGACGGCGGCGAGCGTGATGCCGACGGCCTTGGGGTGGTTCACCTTCGCGGCCGCATGCCCGGCACCGAGCGCGAGCGGCAGGTGAACCAGGGGGTCGAATTTATGCAGGTTGCGGAAGGGGGCGAGAGCACCGTCGTAAAGCGAAGTGCCCATGTGCGCGGAACCGAGCACCCAGAAGCCGACCGCGAACACCGCGAGCAACGGCCCGCGCCACGGCATGTCCCGGCGCGCCAAACCCGCGAGCCCAGCGGCGGCGACGAGACAGGTGGCGATGATGAACGTCGGCTCCGCCACCAGCAGGTGGCCGGCGGCGCGCTCCGTGTCCACGAACGGAGTCCAGCTGGTGGTGCCACGCAGAATCTCCACCGGGTTGAGCCACGCGGTGGTCACGCGGGCAGACTCGATGAAGTCCGTAAACGGCGGGGAGTATCGCCCCAGCACCAGCAGTGGCCCAATCCACCACGCCGACACCGCCGCCGCGCCGAGCACGAACTTGCCCGCCGCCGCGTAGGAGCGCCGGGCGATCAGCAGCACAAACGCCGGCAAGCAGGCGGCGATTGTGGCGGTAGCGTTGACCGCGCCCATGCACGCCACCGCCACCACCGCCGGCGCCACCCGCGGGGTGCGAAGCGTCAGCGGGATCAGCGTCCACGGCACCAGCGCCACCGGCCACGCTTCCGAGGAGATCGCGGTGAGCGTGGTCAGGATGCGCGGGCTCAGCGCATAGAGCCCCGCCGCGAGGACCTGCGGGAACGTGCCACGGATGCCTACGCGCCGCGCCAGCGTCAGCGCGCCCGAGAACGCCAGGCACAGCAACAGCCACCACCACGCGCGCTGGATCAACCAATCCGGCACGCCCAGTAGGTCCCCCACCAGGAAGAACGGCCCTTGCGGGAACAAATACCCGTACGCCTGGTTTTGCACCTGGCCCAGCGGAAACTCGTCCGTGTACGCGTGGGTCGCGCGGCGCAAAAACCGACCGGGGGCGGCAACCAGGTCGAACTTGGTGTCCGCCGCGACCTGCTCCGGCGGCTGTGCAAGCACAACAACGAGCAGGACCAGCCAGCCCGCGAGGTGCGCGCGCATCCCCCGCACGAGCGCCTACTTCCTCGAGCCGTACTCCGGCCCGCCCAGCACCGCCTCATCCGCCGGCACCGCCGTGCCCTGCGGCACCGTGGACTGGCCGGACACGGACGCGATGCCGAGCACCCCCACAACACCGAGTACGACGCCGACGACCGTGCTGGCCAACACGGGCGCGGTGGCGCGCCGGGCAAGCGACGCCGGCAGGGCAAATACTCGATGGGACATGTCGGAGAAGCCTACCAGCAGCGGGTACAGTGGCTGTGGTTTGAAACAGTGTTGAAACAGCTGACAAGGGGACAGGCGCATGCGGGCTCGGACAGGTGCGGCGATGCTCGCACTTGCGTTCCTGTCTACCGTCGCCTTCGCCGGATGCGCCGAACAGCCAGAGGACAACGCAGCTGAGGTTGCCCTGGAGACTGCGGGGGCGGACCGTGAGGACGTCGAGAAGCAACAAGCCCCCGAGATGCCGGCGCCACCTGAACCCCCGGCGGCGCCCGCGCCCTTAACGCCTGCGCAGCAGCGTGTGCCGGACGAGCTGCGGCAAAAGGTCGCCTCGCTCATGGTGGTCGGCGTGGCCAACTACGACCAGGCTCGGTTCGCGCTGGACCAAGGCGTCGGCGGTTTGATTATCCCCAGCTGGGCGGACCCGGCACTGCTGACCGAGGTGGGCCGCGACATCAACGCGCTGCGCGCTCAGTACCACCGGCCGTTTAGCGTGGCCATCGACTTCGAAGGCGGCCGCGTGCAGCGCCACACCCCCGTACTCGGCGAGTTCATGCCGCCGCGCGCGCTCGCCGGGCAGCCGCCCGAGGTAATTCGCGGCACCGGCTACGACATCGGCCGCTCCTTACGCGCCCACGGCATCAACGTGGACTACGCGCCGCTGCTGGACCTGGACCTCAACGGCCTGGACATCGTGGGCGACCGCTCCTTCCACGGCAACCCCGACGAAGTCGTGCGCGTGGCAGGGCTATTCTCGCAGGGGCTTATCGACGCCGGGGTCACGCCGACGTTCAAACACTTCCCCGGCCACGGGCGCGCCTCCGGGGACACGCACCACCACCTGGCCGTCACCCCGCCGCTGGACCAGATGCGCGAGCTGGACCTGCGACCCTACGGCCCGCTACTGGAACAGTTCCCGCGCGCCAGCGTGATGATGGGGCACATGATCGTCCCCAGCCTTGGCCCGGACGGCGTGCCCAGCTCCATGAACCCGGACACCTACCGGCTGCTGCGCACCGGCGACTATCCCGGCGGCGTGCCCTTCGAAGGCGTTGTAGTCACCGACGACCTATCCGGCATGCGCGGCATCCTGGACTATGCCCCCACCCGCGACGCTGTGGCCAGGGCAATCGGTTCCGGTGCGGACCAGGCGTTGTGGTCCTCGGGCGCGGACCTGCCGGGCATCATCGACCACATCGTGTGGTGCGTCCACCAGGGCTACATCCCCGAAGCCCGTGTGGACGAGGCAGCGACCAGGGTGCAGCAGCAGCTCATCGACGTGGGGTTGTAAGCGTTTCTCACGCTCCCGCGGCTATGAGGGATCAAAGATCTGCATTATTGTGGGGCGCGTGACTACGGTGAAGGCAACCTCGCACAGAAAGGGCCGCGCCGGCACCGCCAAGGGCGGGCCGGGCGTGATGGGCCGCGGCACGAAAATAACGCTAGGTGTGCTTTTGGGCATCCTCGCCGTGGCGCTTGCGATCTACCTGGCGGACCTGGCCACCCACCGGGGCAACGTCCCCCGCGGTACTCAGGTCGGCGGCGTGGACATCGGTGCGATGGCGCCGGATGAGGCGCGCGAGAAGCTCCAAGCAGAACTCGGCGGTGTCGCCGACAAGGCCGTGCCCGTGAAGGCGGGGGAGAAGTCCACCGAGTTTATCCCTGCGAAGTCGGGCCTGGGCATCGACTTCGACGCCACGGTGGACGCCGCCGGCATCGAGACCGCCAACCCCGTGGACCGACTCCGCGGGTTGTTCACCACCCGAGAAGTGGACGTCGTGCCGACCGTCGACGACAAAGCCCTGGGCGGCCAGCTCGACCGCATGGTTGAAGAGCTGCACGTGGACCCCATCGACGGCACCATCCGTGTGCAGGGCGGCAAGGCCGAAACGACCGATCCGAAGCTGGGCCAGGACGTGGACCGCGCCGCCCTGCGCGACGAGGTCACCACCGGCTGGCTCAACCCAGACGGTGTCGAGTTGGAGCCGTCGCAGACGCAGCCCGCGGTCAACGACGACGCCATGAAGGCCGCGCTCGGCGGCCCCGTGCGCGCCGCCCTGGACGGCCCGATCACCGTCACCGGCAAGGACGGCGTCGCCGCCGCGGTGCCGCAGGACCGCATCGGGGAGATCGTGCAGTTCCCCGCAGTAGAAGGCCGCATCACACCTGATGTGAACCTCGATGCCACGCGCACCATCTTGGGCGACCAGCTCGCGGAGACCGAAGTGGAGGGCAAAAATGCCCGCGTGCTGGCCGGCGGCGGCGTCGAGCCGTCCGTGGACGGATCCGTGGTGGACTGGGACGCCACCCTCGCAGGATTTGAAAAGCGGCTGACCGGCAGCGAACCCCGTGCGTGGGACGCGGTGTACAAGGACGTGCCCGCGCAATTCACCACCGAACAGGCGCAAAACGCCACCTTCAACGACGTGGTCGGCTCGTTCACCACCAGCGGCTACTCGGGCGCGTCCGGCACCAACATTTTGCTGGTGGCCCAGACCGTCAACGGCGCGATTGTGAACCCGGGCGAGACGTTCTCCTTGAACGGCTACACCGGCCCGCGCGGTCCCGCGCAGGGGTACGTGGAGTCCGGCATCATCCTCAACGGGCGCGCGGATACCGCGGTCGGCGGCGGCATCTCTCAGTTCGCCACCACCTTGTATAACGCCTCCTACTTCGCCGGCATGACGGATGTGGCGCACATGCCGCACTCCTACTACATCTCCCGTTACCCGGCGGGCCGCGAGGCGACCGTGTACGAGGGTGCGATCGACCTGCAGTTCCGCAACGACAGTCCGTACCCGGTGCGCATTGCCACCAGTGTCGGCGGTGGGGAGGTCACGGTGAGCCTGATGGGTGTCAAGACCGTGACCGTCGAGTCTGTCAACGGTGGCCGGTGGGCGCAGACGCAGCCGCAGCCGGTGAACGTTTCCGGGTCGAGCTGCGTGCCGTCATCGGGCGCGCCGGGGTTCACTACGTCCGACACTCGCATCATCTACGACCTCGCCGGAAATGAGCGCAACCGGGAGACCCAGACCACGGTGTACGACCCGCAGCCGATCGTGCGTTGCGGTTAGCACGCTGAGGTACCCCGCGCGGCATTCCACGCCGCGCGTCCAACTTTCACGCTGTGTTTCCGCCCCGGTCGGGGCCGGCCCTGGACCCATCGCCGAGATCAAATAACGGAGGATCGGTGGTGGTCTGGTTCGGCGGGTCGTCGAACGCGGGGTATTTCTTCCGCACCCGCCGAATAGTTCTCTGACCAGGCGATTGTTGGTACTGATGCGTGGCGGTTGGTGTCGGTGGCCCACCGTCGGCGGGGTGGTGGGTGATGTCCCAGGTGGAGGGGTCTTTGTCGAAATATCCCTTGCCGCCGGCGCCATCCCTGTTGTCGTTGTTGCACATGTGGTGCTCGCGGCACAGGAGGACAAGGTTTTCCAGGTCCGTGAGCCCGCCGTGCAGGTACGACTGGATGTGGTGGGCTTCCAGTTCCACGCCCGGCTTGGTGCATCCGGTCCAGGCGCACACCTGCTGCATGGCCAACAGCACCAGTTTCTGCTCCACGCTGGCCAACCGCGCCCGCCCGAGGGACAGTGGTACCCCGGTGCAGGAGTCCAGCTGGAGGGCAAACGAGTCGCCCGCTAGCCCGAGCCGGACCATGTCCAGAGCGGTCAAGGACACGGAGGTGTTGGTGGCGAACTCGGTGTAGGCGTCCGCGCCCATGAGGTCGTCTAACGTCAGCGTCATCACCACGGTGCCGATGCCCTTGCGCGCCACGGCCGATGAGTTCGCGTGGTCGTTAACGATGTCCATGAGTTGGTCGAACCGCCGTTGCCCGCGGGTGCGCTTGTCCTCGGCGCCGGGCGGCAGGTTCGCCCCGGGCGACTCGCCGGCGGCCAGCGCGGCTTCGAACGCGGCGCGGCTGGCTTTGTCGAAGTAGATCTGCCCCCAGGAACCGCCGTCGCTGTCCTCCTCGCCAAAGATCATGGTGCGCTTCTTAAACGCGGCGAGCGGGTCCTTGTTGCCCTCGTAGTCCCTGCCCCTGCGGTTGGCGCGCTTGACCAGTGTGTTCACGTGCTTCCGCAGCTCTTCCGCGGACATCGTCTCCGCCGCCTCGAGCGCCTGCGCGTAGATCTCGTCGTGGCCCGGGTCCGAATGCTCGTTGAGCTGCATCAGCGCCCGCTCGATGATGCGCTTCTTCTCCGTGTTGGCCTTCGCGGCCGCCTTCCGGGCGCGCTCTTTGGCCTTGCGCGCTTCTTCTTTGCGGCGCTCCTCTTCCTCTGCTTGCTTCTTGCGGTCTTCCTCGTCCATCAGCGGATCCGAGGGCGGCGTCGGCACCTCGACCTCGCCGAACATCGTCTTCGCCTGGTTGAGCAGGCTAAAGGCCTCGGCCCGCGGGAGTCCGAGCTGCTTGGTCAAATACTCCACTGGGTGGTTCGCGCCGACCAGCCGTCCCGCCTCGTCGCGCTCGCACAGGTGCGCAAACGCGATGTTCGCGTTGGACAGCAGCGGCAGCGCCGCGTGCAGCCGCTCCATCGCCTGGTGCGTGGACAACAGGTGGAGGGATTCGGGCTGCATCATGAGCGCCTCGAGAGCTTTGAGGCTATCGACGAGCTGATCCACGTGGTGGTCAATCACGGTGGTCATGGCCGGATCCCTCCCTTCAAAGTCACGCCGTCAACGAATGAACAATGCACACGCTACGACACGCCTCCGACATGACCACACAAAACACGAACAACCGTTCGAACTAACCTATCTAGCCAGCAACTTTAGCCCGTCGATAAGCAGCGCGCTCAGTCGAAACTTGCAGGCGGCACATGGTCGCCCACGTCGCGTAGCAGCCCCCACGCGGTGAGCTCCGCGTAGAGCGGATCGCGCGGCATGAGCGCGTGGTAGGGCGCGTAGCCGTCGTACCACTGCCCGGAGTCGATGTTCGCCACATCCGCCCCCGGCGCGGCCTGAAGCATCGACGCGGACGCGGGCGTGACCACGGTGTCCGCCGGCGAGTAAATGGAGGTGTACACGATTCCCGGAACGGTGTCCGGGCCGCTCGCGAACTCGCGCAACCAGGCGGAACCAGCGAGCTGCTGCGCCGCTCCCGGGGCGAACAGCGCGGTGAGGCGCGGGTGCTTCGAGGCGATCTCGCCCATCCTCCCGGCCAGCCCGCGGAAGTCGGTGCCGTGGAAGTTGCCGCCCATCGCCACCACGCGCCGCACCTTCGCCGCACCACCGCGCGAGATGAACAGCTTGGTCATCAGCGCGCCCTGCGAGTGCGCCACAATATCCACCTGCTCCGCCCCGGTTTTCCGCAGTACGCGGTCCACGTGGTCCTCCACGTCGCCGACGATGGAACTGAGGTCGCCTGCGCCGAAGAACCCCGGCGCAATCATGTCGCCGTAGTCGTACCCCCATACCCAAAACCCCTGCTCGCGCAGTCTATGAGCGTTCGACTCAAACGCTGCGGTGCGCGAGTTAATGCCGTGTACATACATCACCGGCGTGGGGTGTGTGGGCTGAAAATTCCGGTCGTTGAACGGCATTGCCGGCCGGTTTTGCAGCCCGCGCACCGCCCCGTACCCGGCCGCCAGTGTCATCATCGCACTGCTCAGTTTCATCCTTCTGAGCATATTGCTTATCGGCGTCCTCCGACCCCACTTGCAGTAGACCAAGCGGTCTGCTATTGTTCTGAACTGGATCACGAAGTCCGACGCACCCTGCACAAGGGAAAAGCCTCCCGGCTCGTCGGCTGGCAACCGCGCATATCGCGCACGGTGCCCCCGGGGGAAGATCCGCCGGCACGCGCAACCGCCGCGCCGGAAGTGCGATTCTCAAAGGAGATCAACCATGTCTTCCGACATGAACGACATGAACGACATGTCCAACCAGCCCATCTTCGCCGACGACTGGGCGCCCGCAACCCTGGGCAACGTCAACATCAGCACGGTCACCTTCACTGTCGACGGCACCGATGACACGGTCACCGCGGAATTCCCGTCAGCTATGGATGCTTTCGACTTTGTCGGCCGCACCGGGCCAAAGTTCGAGTACTCCGCCATCGAAGGGGCAATCCGCGACCAAAACGGCACCGTAATCCCGCTGCCGGAGCCGCCCGCTGAGCGCATCCCGTGCGGACACGACCAGTGCGACCTGGTCGCGAACGGCCACAAGGGGCACTGGATCCCGGTGCTGCGCGCCGCCAACGGCCCCAAAGAAGACTGGCTGCCCATCACCATCATCGAACACGACGGCAACAAGCTGATCTTTTCCACCGAGGACGGCGTGTACACCTGCTACCACCACGATCCGGAGCGCCTTGCCAACGCCACTGCCTACAACCGCGAGTGGCCTGTGCTGCGCGGTAAACCTAACGGCCGCAGCTACCCGGTGAGCGTGGTGTCCTCGAAGCCGATCGGGCCCTGCAGCCACGCGTAATGCTTTTCGACGACCTCCCGGACCCCACCGTCTTCCTTACCGCAACTCGCAACTTCCAAAACGGCCGTTACTTCACCGTGAACGTGGGGCAGCTCTTGCTCGCTTTTCGGTTCCCGAATTCGAAGGAGGCGCTGCAGTGCATCCGCCGCCTCGGGTTCCTTTTCGAGTATTCGCCGGGGCGCAACGCGTTTCGCAACTCCTCCGGCGAGCTGATTTCCGCACCGCCGGTGTGGGTGGCGCGGCGTTATGTTGACGCGGACGAGTGCGAGGTGGAGGGGAACGGCCACCATGTGCTCGGCGGCGAGATATGGGACGCCACCATGCACACCGACGAGGACTGGCAGCCCGTGGAGGTCGTGGAGCAGACCGGTTTGCGTACTGTCATTGCCACACCACTCGGTGTTGACGAGGTCTTCCACCACGACCCGTGGGCAATGCAGTTCGCCGTGAAGTACTGCGTGGGCTACAACGTCATGCAGTGCAATTTTCCCGAAGAAAGCGGCATCAAGGACCCGTTCATCTCCCTTGCACGAGCGGACATGCGCCCGTGCTCGAGGCAGGTGTACGGCCCAGAGGTGCCGTGGAAGATCCGCTACTTCTTGTAGCCCGCACCCCGAAAAAGAAAAGAGAGCCGGCGACGAGAATCGAACTCGCACTCTCAGCTTGGGAAGCTGATGTTCTACCACTAAACTACGCCGGCAGCTCTGCCAACTTTAGCACCACGGATTCGCGGCCCAAAACAGGGAAGTACACTCAGATTCGTGTTGCTTTCAGATCACGACATCCGCGATGCCATTGACTCCGGCCACCTCGGTATCGACCCATTCGACGCCGAGCTTATTCAGCCGAGTTCGATCGATGTGCGCATTGACAAGTTCTTCCGCGTTTTCAACAACTCGAAGTACACGCACATCGACCCGAAGCAGGAGATGCCGGATCTAACCACGCTCGTTGAGGTGCCGGACGGCGACGCGTTTGTCCTGCACCCCGGCGAGTTCGTACTCGCCTCCACCCTCGAGTGCTTCACGCTGCCCACGGACCTGGCGGGCCGCCTCGAGGGCAAGTCCTCCCTTGGCCGCCTGGGACTGCTCACGCACTCCACCGCGGGCTTCATCGACCCGGGCTTTTCGGGCCACATCACCTTGGAGCTATCCAACGTGGCCAATTTGCCCATCGTCTTGTGGCCGGGCATGAGGGTCGGCCAGCTCGCGCTGTTCAACATGACCTCGCCCGCGGACACCCCGTACGGCTCCGGCAAGCTCGGCTCGAAGTACCAGGGCCAGCGCGGCCCAACCCCGTCGAAGGCGTACCTGAACTTCCGGTAGGGGCTTTTGCTTATCGACGAGCCAAAGGCCTACCCCGCTCAGTACTCTGACAAACGCAAGTATTCACGGCCCTGAGAAGTGAGTTCGAGCGTGAGCGGACGCTTGGATGCGGATTGGATTAGGCCCTCCGCCTCCAGGCGTTCTGCAACGGGTCGGACGGTGTTCCAAGAGCGCCCCATTGCTGAAACTGCTTCTTTGAGGGGGAAGGGGAGCTCCGGGCTAAAAAGAAATGCCTGCGCGGCTAAGAAAAGTAAGTCGCGTTCGTATTCGTCTCGATTTACCGAGGATAAAACCTCCTGCAAACTACGTAACTGGGAATGCTTTTGATCCAGTGATGTCTCCAGGTCATTCTGAGCATCGATCAGCATCTCGAGAATGGCTTTGAGGAAGAAAGTTCCCTCCCCGTAGTTCATCGCGTTTTCCGTCTCTACGAAAGCCGCGTAGTACTTCTTCCTCTGGAGCGAGAACTGTTGAGAGAGGGACATCGAGGTCGGTGGAGAAAGGACCTCGAGGGCCTTGAATGCGAGAAGAAAGCGTCCCATACGGCCGTTACCGTCGTAAAACGGGTGAGTGTACTCAAAGATGAAGTGGCCGACGAGCGCGTTGATGAGGACATGGGTTTCATCTTGTTGGGTGTCTAGGAACGTCCGCATGCGCTCTTCAATGTTGTCTTCGCCGAGGGGAGCTTTGTGAACTCCCTTCATGCCATCGTGAATCTCTACTGTTCCTGCTCGGAACAATTGCCCGTCGGGACGATCCGCTTCATCGATTTCTTTCGCAAGTAACTTGTCGTATTCAGCGCGGAGGGATGCGGGAGTCCGCGGGAACTCTGGTCGATCATTAGGGTTAAGCAGCGACTCGTAGAAGGCAACCATTTCGCGAAAACGCTTATGCGGTCCGGTTGAGGGGCGGGTTAGGGCTTCCGCAATTTCTTTACGGGTCGAATGCACGCCCTCAATCTGATTGGTCGCTTTGATTTCCTCAATGAGCAGGCCAGTCAGGTAGTGGCTACCTGCTACGCCTGGAAGCGTGGACCACTTGTGGGAAATTCGGAGCTCCGTCCTCCAGACCTGCTCCAAAAGCGACTGAATCTCCGCAGTTAGTACCGCGAAAAGTTGATGTTTGCCTACTGTGAAGTCCCAATGAAGCGCAGCTGGGGATGAAAATCGGGAGATGTACTCCGCCTCTGCAGCCCGTTGGCCGTTTGGGGATTTGTGAAACACTGTCTTCAGGTTTTTGTAGTTGTCCATTTCCAGAGCGTCCTTTACAGGTCAGAATCTTCAATTCTGGGATTTTAGCGAAATCTCCATCTATCTATTTTGCAAAAAATACGATTTTGAAAAATAGAGACCGCGAGGAGCATATGAATTTCCGCTGCTAAAAATATGCACACATTACTCACTCTGCCGACCTCGCCGCTCCACGGCATAATGGCCACTTATGCGGATGACTGTGATTGGCACTGGTTACCTCGGCGCGACGCATGCGGCGTGCATGGCTGAACTCGGCCACGAGGTGCTGGGCGTAGACGTTGACGAAACCAAGATCGAGGCGCTGAAGAACTCCAAAGTGCCGTTCTACGAGCCGGGCTTGCCCGAGGTGCTCGAGCGCAACATCGACGCAGGACGCCTTGGCTTTACGACGGACTACGCCGAGGCCGCCGCCTTCGCGAACGTGCACTTCATCGGTGTGGGCACCCCGCAGCAGCGCGGCTCCTACGCGGCCGACACCCGCTACGTCGAGGCCGTCATCGACGCCCTGGTGCCCCAGCTCGAGGGCGAGCACCTGATCCTGGGCAAGTCCACCGTGCCGGTCGGCACCGCTGCCGCCCTGCAGGGGCGCGCCGACAAACTCGCCGCCGCCAACGGCAACAAGGCCAGCGTCGAGATCGCCTGGAACCCGGAGTTCCTCCGCGAGGGCTACGCCGTGAAAGACACCATCGAGCCGGACCGCATCGTACTGGGGCACCGCGCCGAGAACTCCCGCGCGGAGGAGATCGCCCGCGAGGTGTACGCCACCCCGCTGGAAAACGACACCCCGTTTATCGTGACGGATTTGCAGACCGCGGAGCTGGTGAAAGTCTCCGCCAACGCCTTCCTCGCCACGAAAATCTCGTTTATCAACGCCGTGTCCGAGGTCTGCGAGAACGTCGGTGCGGACGTGACCCAGCTTGCGGACGCCATCGGCTACGACGACCGCATCGGCCGGAAGTTCCTCGGCGCCGGCCTCGGTTTCGGCGGCGGCTGCCTGCCCAAGGACATCCGCGCGTTCATGGCACGCGCCGGCGAGGTCGGCGCCGATCAGGCACTGACCTTCCTGCGCGAGGTGGATGCGATCAACATGCGCCGCCGCCAGCGCGTGATCGACTTAGCCCGCGAGGAGCTCGGCAGCGTCATCGGCCGCAACATCACCGTGCTCGGTGCCGCGTTCAAGCCGAACTCGGACGACGTGCGCGACTCGCCGGCACTGGCTGTGGCCGGCCAGCTTTCGCTCGCCGGCGCTTCCGTGCGCGTCTACGACCCGCAGGGCATGGACAACGCCCGCAAGGTCTTCCCCACCCTCGACTACGCCACCAGCCTCGAGGACGCACTGCGCGGCGCGGAACTGGTCATCCTCGCCACCGAGTGGCAGGAGTTCAAGGAAATGGACCCGCGGTGGGCGGCGGAGCTCGTCGCAAAGCAATTGCTTATCGACGGACGAAACGTCCTCAACGTCACCGACTGGCAAAACACTGGCTGGCAGCTCCGCGCCCTGGGTCGGACCCTGTAGTTTCGTAGTACCTAATTCGGGCATACCTGCAGGGTGTGCCCGTCTTAGTATTTCTGGCTGAGTGGGGCATGATAGTCCGCATGTCCAAGGAGAAGTCAGGAAAGTTTGCCAAGGGCGCCCTGGGCGCGGCCGCAGCAGCGCTGGGTGGTGTCGCCATTCACGACCTCACACAGACCAAATACCCGATTCTGCGCAACTACCCCGTTTTGGGGCACATGCGCTACCTGCTCACGGACATCGGTCCGGAGCTGCGCCAGTACTTCATCGAACGCGACTGGGACGGCCGCCCCTTCAACCGCGACCAGCGCAACGCCATCTACGAGCGTGCGAAGGGCAAGCAGAGTGAGACGTCGTTCGGCACCGTCCAGGACGTCTACGACTCCAACCACGAGCACCTCGTGCACTCCATCGCCCCGGTGGAGGAGCCGGCCGAGCCGCCCCGCGCGCTCGTGGGTGGCAAGGACTGCACCAAGCCGTACTCCATCTCCATGCTGAACGTGTCCTCGATGAGCTTCGGCTCGCTGTCCAAAAACGCCGTGCGCTCTCTGAACAAGGGTGCGGCCATGGGTGGGTTCGCCCACAACACCGGCGAGGGCGGCATCTCCCCGTACCACCAGGAAAATGGCGGCGACCTGGTCTGGCAGATGGGTACCGGCTACTTCGGCGCCCGCACCGAGGACGGCGGCTTCGACCCGGCCAAGTTCCGCGACAAAGCGCAGGACGACCAGGTCAAGATGGTGGAGCTGAAGCTCAGCCAGGGTGCCAAGCCCGGCATCGGCGGCGTGCTGCCGGCGGACAAGATCACCAAGGAAGTCTCCGAGATCCGCGGCGTGCCCATGGGCGTGGACTGCATCAGCCCGGCGGCGCACCGCGTGTTCACCACCCCGGTCGAGCTCATCGAGTTCATTGCCAAGATGCGCGAGCTTTCCGGTGGCAAGCCGGCGGGATTCAAGATGTGCGTCAGCAGCCGCAGGGAAGTGCTGGCCATCTGCAAGGCCATCCGCACTGTCGGCACCGCGCCCGACTTCATCGTGGTGGACGGCTCCGAAGGCGGCACCGGTGCTGCGCCCATCGACTTCGAAGACCACATGGGCATGCCGCTGACCCACGGCCTGATGCTGATGCACAACGCGCTCGTGGGCACTGGGCTTCGCGACCAGATCAAGATCGGCGCCTCCGGCAAAGTCTCCGGCGGCTCCGACATCGTCATGCGGATGATCCAGGGCGCGGACTACACCAACTCCGCCCGCGCCATGATGATGGCCACCGGCTGCATCCAGGCCCAGCGCTGCCACACCGGCGAATGCCCCACGGGCGTGGCCACCCAGGACCCGCGCCGCAACCGCGCCATCGTGGTGGAGGACAAGTCCAAGGCGGTCTACAACTTCCAGAAGACCACCGTCAACACTGCCGTGCGCCTCATGGCGTCCATGGGTGTCGCCGACCCGTCCGAGCTCACCCCGCACATGCTGCGCCGCAGCGTCTCGCCGACCGAGTCGCGCTCCTACGCATCCATCTACGAGTGGCTGCGCCCGGGGCAACTGCTTGAAGACGCCCCCTCGATCTGGGCCCCCGACTGGAAAGCCGCCTCCCCGGACACCTTCCGCCCGGTGGCGTAGCTCCCAGCCCAACTCCCAGCCCACCGATCTGCTAGTTCGCCATTTAAGGGTTTGCAGGCGAACTAGCAGATCAGCTTGTTATTGGCGCCGCGTTTCAATAACACCTGGGGAAACGCGAAGTTGAACGCTTGATCTGCTAGTTCGCTCAGGAGGTATTCCGAACGAACTAGCAGATCTGTGTCGGAACGTCTCCCCGGGCACGGGCGCAGAAGTCATAGGCGCAGGATGCCTCGCCACGGTCGCCGCTGGAACCCCGCGCGCTGGAACCCCTAGTGCTGGTGGTAGTCCACCAGGAAGTTGCCCAGGCGTTCGATGGCGTTTTCCAACTGCGACGCCCACGGCAGCGTGACCACGCGGAAGTGGTCCGGGGTGGGGTAGTTGAAGCCGGTGCCCTGGACCATGAGGATCTTTTCGGATTTGAGCAGGTCCAGCATGAACCTCTCGTCGTCGTGGATGTTGTACATCTCCGCGTCGATCTTGGGGAAGCAGTACAGCGCACCCTTCGGCTCCACCACGGACACACCGGGGATTTCGCGGAGCTTTCGCACTGCGACGTTGCGTTGCTTGTGCAGGCGCCCGCCTTCGGCGGTGAGTTCGTAGATGGACTGCCGGCCGCCAAGAGCCACCTGGATGGCGTGCTGTCCGGGCACGTTCGCGCACAACCTGGTCCCCGAAAGCAGGTCGAGGCCTTCGATGAAGCCGGCGGCGCGGCGCTTTGGGCCCGTGATAACCATCCAGCCGGCGCGGTAGCCGCACACCCGGTACGCCTTGGACAGGCCGTTGAAGGTGATGCACACGAGATCCGGGGCGATTTCTGCCATGGAGATGTGCGAAGCTCCGTCGTAAAGTACGCGATCGTAGATTTCGTCGGAAAGCACCATGAGCTCGTGCTCGCGGGCGATGTCGGCGATGCCTTCGAGCACCTCGCGCGAGTACACGGCGCCGGTGGGGTTGTTCGGGTTGATCACCACGATCGCCTTGGTGCGGTCGGTGACTTTCTCCCTGATGTCCTCGAGCGAGGGGTTCCAATCGTCCTCTTCGTCGCACATGTAGTGCACGACTTTGCCGCCGGCGAGCGTGGACGCGGCGGTCCACAGTGGGTAGTCGGGGGCGGGGATGAGGATTTCGTCGCCGTCGTTGAGCAGCGCCTGGGTGGTCATGCTGATCAGCTCGGACACGCCGTTGCCCAGGTAAACGTCGTCGATGTCGAAGGGCGGGAAGCCGTCGATCATCTCGTAGCGCGTAACCACCGCGCGGCGTGCGGACGTGATGCCCTTGGAGGTGGTGTAGCCCTGTGAGGTGGGTAGGTTGGCAATCATGTCGCGCATGATCACGTCCGGCGCCTCGAAGCCGAACACGGCCGGGTTGCCGGTGTTGAGCTTCAAGATGGTGTGGCCGTCGCGCTCCATCTTCTCGGCGGTGGCGCTCACCGGCCCGCGGATGTCGTAGGAGACGTTTTTCAGTTTGTCCGCCTGGTCGAAATGGCGGTGCTTCTTCAGTGGCTCACTCATGGCACCACTGTAGGCCTGTTTACTGTTTGCGGAAGCGGTTTATCGTGTTTTGTGCAACATCGAGCGCGTCCGAGGTCAGCTGGTTGAACTGGTCCCTACGCTGCACCCGCATCATGGCATGCTGGTGCGCCTTGGCAGATTCGATTTCCAGCTGGCGGCGTTTGATTTCCTGGCGGCGCTGCTGCTCCAGCTGCCGCAGGGTGGGGGTGTACCAGGAGTCCGGGCCGACCTTCATTACGTACAGCAGGATGAACAGGGTAGGGATGAGTAGCAGGAACACCGGGTGCAGCGCGGTGAGCCCGAACGCGCCTACCGTGCCCAGCCAAAACATGCCCGCGCGCATGCGCTTGCCGGAGCGCCGCGCCTGCATGATCTCGCGGCCGCTGTAAAACACGTCGCCCGGGTGCACTTCTTGCCTATCGACGGCACCCCCGGCCTGCTGCTGCGGCGGCAAATCCCCGAGAATCGGTTCCAGGTCGGAGTGGACCTGTGCTTCGGCGACCTGTCGGCAGCGGTCATCGAATTCGCCCATGTTGAGTCGGCCCTCGCCAAGTGCGCGGCCGAGGGTGTCCATGGCGTCCATGCGCTCCTGGTCGCCGATTCTGAAGTTGCCGTATGGGGTGCTCACGCCGCATATAGTAACGCCCCGGACGGCTGTCGTGCACGTCCGGGGCGGTGGTTGCGCGTGCGGTTAGCTGTCCTCGCGGGAGCCGTCGCGGACCTCTTCGCGCGGCAGGTTGCCGTCGTTCCAGCGAGCGTTGTCCTCGTGGTTCTCGGCTTCCTCGACGGTGCGCACGCCCTCGCCGAGCGGCAGGGTGTCCATGTTCTGGTTCGCGCCGCCCGCGGCGTCCTGGCCGGCAGCGGTCTTCCCGGTCTCGATGTTGGTGTACAGGCCTTCGTTTTCGGTAGTCATGCGCCTGATCCTACTTACTGCCAGCGCTCGTCAGCGCCGGTTTCGCGGTCCTCGTAGCGCTTCTTCGCCTTGTCGTACTCTTCTTCCGGCAGCTGGTAGAAGTACACGCGCGGCAGCACGGCCTCGACCTTGTCCAGGTAGGTGGTGACGAACTCGTTGACGTCCTCGCGCTTTGCGGAGTCCTCGTTGACGTAGATGAACAGCGGGCGCGCCAGCGGGTAGTTGCCGCTCTTTGCTTCATCGACGCTCGGTGCCACGCCGTCGACAAGTACGTTGTCGATGCGGTTGCGCGTCGGGTCCTCGGTGGCCAGGTAGTTGCCGATGCCCATGAAGCTCAGACCGTTGACGTCCTCGGAGACCCACTTGGACAGCTCCTGGATGTCGTCGGTGGCCTGGTAGTCGTCGCGGATCTCGTCGCCGCCCAGCACGAGCTGCTCGAACACGCCGAGGGTGCCGGAGCCGTCCGGGCGGCCGTAGAGGGTGATTTCCTCGTCCGGCCAGGACGGGTCGATGTCCGACCACTTGGTCACGGAAGAGTCCTTCGCCCAGATGTCGTGCAGCTGCTGGATGGACAGGTCCTGGGCCCAGTCGTTGTCGCGGTGCTTGACCAGCGTGATGGCGTCCAAAGCGATGGGCAGCTCGATGAAGTTCACGCCGGCATCGGCGCACTGCTTCTGGTAGTCCACGTCCGCGCTCGAGCCGGGGATGGCCACGGAGGCGTCGTTGATGTCGGCGTCGCCGGCGCAAAACACCTCGAAGCCGTCGGTGGAGCCGACCGCGTCGATGTCCACGTCGAAGTCGTAGCGGTTGGCCATGTAGCTGGTGATCGGTTCGACGGTGGAGGAGCCGGTGACCTTGATGGCGTCCTCGCCCGGGGTGGTGTCGTTGCCGCAGCCGACGGCCAGCGCAGCGACGGCGGCCACAGCGACAGTCGCGGTGAGTCGTTTACGCATTACCCTTGCCTTCCCGCACCTCGTTGCGCAGTTCGCGCAGCAGCTTGAACAGGTTGCTCCAGGAGCCCTTGGAGTTTGCCCAGTACTCGGGGAAGTTCTTCAGCTCTTCTTCCTGCTCCGGGGTGACGTTCGGGTTGATCTTGCGGTGGGCGCGGGCCTGTTCGCCTTCCAGCTTGTCGCGGTTGCCCATGCGGGCCTGCAGCTCGCCGCGAAGCTCGTCTGCGGTCTCCTCCAGCTCGTGCAGCAGCGCGTGCAGCTCGGCATCGGGGGCTTCGCGGTTAATCAGGTCCTGCGCCAGCGGGGTCAGGTCGGGGGTCTCGCCCGGGGTGTTTCCAGTGTTGGTCGGGTTCTCGGGAGTAGTCATTTTGGGGGCTCCTTAGGAGAGTGCGTTGGAGATGAACACGGCCAGAATCGGGATGAGGAAGAACACGCCGCCGATCCACGCGAAGACGTAGAGCTTGTTCTTCGTTGCCATGGCTGCGAGCCAGTCGGAGCCGGCCGGCGGGAGCTTGCGCAAGAACGGCACGCCCAGGATCAGGATCGCGGCGAAGGTGTTGAACAGGGTGTGCACCAGCGCACCTGCCATCGCGGCTTCGGCTTCGGCACCGGAGGCGGAGAACGCGGCGATCAGGCCGGTGACGGTGGTGCCGATGTTGGCGCCGACCACGAACGGGAACAGGGTGCGCACCTTGAATTTGCCGGAGGCGGCCAGCGGCACGGTCAGTGCGGTGGTGGTGGAGGAGGACTGCACCAGGGTGGTGATGGCGGCACCGGAGAGCACACCCACAAAGGCGTTCTTGCCCAGGGCCGCGTAGAGGATGTCCTGGGCCTTGCCCACCAGCAGCGCGTTGAGGATGTTGCCGATGAACTGGATGGAAAACAGGATCAGCACGATGCCCAGCACGGCCAGGACCACGCCGCCCCAGACGTCGCCCAGCGGCTCGACCAGGCTGCCGGCGAGGCCCACCAGCGGCTCGGTGATCATGTCGATGAAGTCGCCGATGGATTCGAAGATGCCCGCCAGTACACCGTCACCGGAGCCGGACAGCGACGGCGCAATCGCCGTTGCGGTCTTGCCCAAAAAGCCGGTGAACATTTCCAGCGTGAAGAAGATCAGGATGGCAATCAGGTTGAAGAAGTCGTGCACGGTGGCCATGGAGAAGCCCTGCTGGAACTGCTTCTTGTTACCGGCCAGACCAAGCGCCACCAGGGTGGAGGTCACGGAGGTGCCCATGTTCGCGCCGAAGAGCATCGGAATCGCGATGTTCAGCGGCAGGCCGCCGGCGATCATGCCCACCACGATCGAGGTGGTGGTGGAGGAAGACTGAATGATCGAGGTGGCCACGATGCCGATGGCCAGACCCACGAACGGGTTCTCGGCGAAGGAGAACAGCTCCTCCGCGCGGTCGCCGGCGATGCCCTTGAAGCCGTCACCGATCATGCCCACGCCGTTGAGCAGGATCCAGATGCCGATGATCACGGCGATCCAGTTGGCGATCTCCTTGGCTTTGCCGTCGAGCGGGAGGAAGCCGAGCGGGTCTTTGCGCTCGCTGTCGTCGTCGACGTCGAGGTCCTCGAGGTTTTTGTTTTCGTCTTTTTCGGTGCGGCCGGTGTTGTCGGCCGTGGCGACGGTAGATCCGCCGGTTTCTTCACGTTTCATGGTTTCCCAATCAGTCAGCTGACATAGGCTCGCCCGCCAGCGTATGGCCGCCGCGTTAATGGAACGGTGTCCGCAAGGTGAACATTTGGGAAACGTGTGAATTTGCTGTCAGTTAGGCGCTGAACTGGGATTGGTGCAGGCGCCAGTACGCACCTTGCTTTGCGACGAGCTCCGCATGCGAACCTTGCTCCACTATGCGTCCGTCTTCCATCACCACGATCACGTCCGCATCGCGGATGGTGGACAGGCGGTGCGCGATGACAAACGAGGTGCGGTTGGATCGCAGCGCGTGCATGGCCTGCTGCACCATGACCTCGGTGCGGGTGTCCACCGACGAGGTCGCCTCGTCCAGGATCAACAGCGCCGGCTGCGACAGGAACGCGCGCGCAATCGTGATCAGTTGGCGCTCGCCGGCGGAGACGGACCCGCCGTCCTGGTCGACTACCGTGTCGTAACCCTCCGGCAGCGAGCGTACGAAGCGGTCCACGTAGGTGGCCTTCGCCGCCTCGATGACCTCCTCGTCGGTGGCGTCCAAACGCCCGTAGCGGATGTTGTCCATGATCGTGCCCTTGAACAGCACCGCGTCTTGCAGCACCATGCCGATCTGGCCGCGCAGGTCCTCGCGGGAGTACTCCCGGATGTCGGTGCCGTCGAGGGTTATCGCGCCGGAATCGACGTCGTAGAAGCGCATGATCAGGTTCACCAGCGTGGTCTTGCCGGCGCCGGTGGGGCCGACGATCGCGGCGGTCTGGCCCGGCTCCACCCGCAGGTTCAGGTCCTGAATCAAAGGCTCGTCGGTGTAGGAGAAGGACACGTCGCGGAACTCCACCAGGCCCTCGGCGCGGCCGTCCATGCGGGCCGTGGTGCTGTCTGCGGGTTCTACTTCAGCGTCGAGAAGCTCGAAGACTCGCTCCGCGGAAGCGACACCGGATTGGAGCATCTGCATCATGCCGGCGATCTCGCCGAGCGGCTGGTTGAACTGGCGGGAGTACTGGATAAACGCGGTGGCGTCGCCGAGCGTGAGCTTGCCCGAAGCGACCTTCACCCCGCCGAGCACCGCGATGGCCACATACGACAGGTACGAGATGAATTGCATGGTCGGGTGCATTGAGTTGGCCAAAAACTGCGCCTTTTGTGCCGCGCCCGCGAGCTCGTTGTTGCGCTCGTCGAAGGTGCGGCGCAGCTCCTCGGTGCGCCCGAATATGACGGCGACGTCGTGGCCGGAAAAGGATTCCTCCACGTGCCCGTTGACGTCGCCCGTGGCCTTCCACTGGGTGGTGAACTGTTGCTGCGAGCGCGTGCCCACCAAACCCATGACCAGGCCGGTTAGCGGGATGGCCAGCAGCGCCACCAGGGCCAGCTGCCAGGAGATGGCGAACATCATCACCAGGATGCCCACCACCGTCAGGATCGCGTTGAACAGCGAGGACAGGGACTGCTGCAGGGCTTGCTGCACGTTGTCCACGTCGTTGGTGGTGCGGCTCATCACGTCGCCGCGCTGGCGGGTGTCAAAGTAGCGCAGAGGCAGGGTGTTGATCTTCGCCTCCACCCGCTCGCGCAGGTTGAACACCGCGCGCATGGTCAGCCTATTCAAAATCGCGCCCTGCGCCCACATCAGCAGCGACGCAGCGACGTAGAGCACTAGGACCGCAACGATGAGCTGGCCAAGCCGGTCGAAGTCGATGCCGGTGCCGGGCGTGAGATCCATCGCCGAGGCCATGTCAGCGAAGCGGTTCTGGCCCGCGGCGCGCAAGCCCTCGACCGCCTGCTCCTTGGTAGTGCCCGGCGGCATGTGCTTGGACATCACGCCGGAGAAGATCACGTCCATGGCCCGGCCCATCACGCGCGGGGCGTACACGGCCAGCACCACGGACACGGCGTTCATGGCGAACACCGCAGTCAGCGCCAGCTTGTACGGGGCAAGCAACCCCAGCAGGCGTTTCGCGGACGGCCAGAACTGCTTGGCCTTGCGCGGCGCCTTGTTGGAGTAGTCGTCGCCGGCCATCTTCTCTTCGTACTCGGCGAGCTGGTCGTCTGTCAGCTCGGATCCGTGCTGGTTGCTCATGCGTCCACCTCCGCCTGGCTCGCCGCGATCTCCCGGTACGTCTCGCTGGTTTGCAGCAGCTCGTCGTGGGTGTCGCGCGCGACGATGCGCCCAGCCTCCATCACCAGAATCTGGTCCGCGTGCCTTATCGAGGACACTTTCTGCGCCACCACGATCACGGTGCGCTCCTGCACGATCTCGCGCATCGCCGCGTTCAGGTTCGCCTCGGTGGTCGCGTCCAGCGCGCTGAACGAATCGTCGAAGACGTACACCTTCGGATCCGCCACAAACATCCGCGCGATGCACAGGCGCTGGCGCTGCCCGCCCGAGACGTTGGTGCCGCCCTGGGAAATCGGCATGTCCAAATCGTCCACGAACCCGGCCTGCGCGGTCCGCAGCGCCGCCCAAAGCTGCTCGTCTGTGGCGTTCGGGTTGCCCATGCGCAGGTTCGACGCCACCGTGCCGGAGAACAGCCACGGCTTCTGCGGCACCATCGCGACCGCCTTGACCAGGTCTTGGCGCGGGATGTGGGTGACCGGATGGCCGTCGATAAGCACGCGCCCCGAAGTCGGCGAGTACAGCCGGGGCAACAGCCCCGCGAGTGTGGTCTTGCCGCTGCCCGTCGAGCCGATGATCGCAGTCGTGGTCCCCGGGCGGGCCTCGAACGAAATGCCCTCAAGCACCGGCTTCTCCGCGCCCGGGTAGGTGTAGGAGACGTCCTCGAAGCGCACGGAGCCTTCGCCTATCGACGCCCCTTCGGCCACCGACGCCTTCACCTCATGCCCGAGCACCTCCTCGATGCGATCCGCGCAGACAATCGCGCG
Organism: Corynebacterium afermentans subsp. afermentans; assembly: GCF_030408355.1. Taxonomy (NCBI): domain Bacteria; kingdom Bacillati; phylum Actinomycetota; class Actinomycetes; order Mycobacteriales; family Corynebacteriaceae; genus Corynebacterium; species Corynebacterium afermentans. The sequence continues at coordinate 2,101,915 of NZ_CP046606.1, read as the reverse complement.
CGGCAGCATCATCAGCATGAACACGCCCATCATCACCGCCATGAGGATCTGCATCAGGTACTGCATGAACGCGGTGAGTGAACCGACCTCCACCAGGCCGTCGTCCACGCGGTGGCCGCCGAACCACAGCACGGCCGCGGTGGCGAGGTTGAGGATGAGCATGATCACCGGGAACATTGTGACGAACACGCGGCCGATGTTCAGACTTAGCCTGGTGATGTCGTGGTTCGCGTCCGTGAACCGCTCGGCCTCGTAGTCCTCGCGGCCGAACGCGCGCACCACCCGGATGCCCGCGATCTGCTCGCGCAACAGGCCGTTGATCGCGTCAAGCTTTGTCTGCATGCGCTTGAACAGCGGCATCAGGATCGCCGCGGTGACGCCCACCACGACGGCCAGGACGAGCACCGCCGTGACCACCAGCCACGACATACCAGCGTCCTGGCGCAGCGCCATGATGATGCCGCCGATGGCCATGATGGGTGCTGCGACCATGAAGTTCATGAACAACAGGAACGTCATTTGCACCTGCTGGACGTCATTCGTGCCGCGCGTGACCAGTGTGGCGGCGCCGAAATGCGCCATCTCCTCGCTATCGAAATCGGACACCCGGTTGTACACGGAGGCCCTGATGTCCCGGCCGGTGTCCATGGCCACCTGGGAGGCGAACCACACTGCCGCGATCGCCGCTGCGATCTGCACCAGCGCGACTGCCAGCATCGTGCGGCCGGTGCGCCAGATATACGGCACGTCCGCCTGGGCGACGCCGTTGTTGATGATGTCCGCGTTCAAGTCCGGCAAGTACAGCGTGGCCAGGGTCGTGACCAGCTGCAGCACGATAACCAGCGCGATCTTGCCGCTGTACCGCTTGCCAAAACGCGCGGTGAGGCGGATGAGATCCATGAGTGCCCCTCTCTTTTCTCCGGGGTAATCCTAGACCGGTGGGGCCGCGCTGCTGCGATACTGCTGCTGCCTAAACGCCGATATCGGCGTTTACGGCGCCAGCTGCTGTAAAAGCCCAGGTCGCGGCTCGGCGCTCAGGCTAAATGCCGATATCGGCGTTTGCGGCTGGGGCGGCGGCGGGTGTGCCCGCCGAAACGCTTACTGGCCGGCGCGGGAGTGGCCGAGCATGTCCTCCCACTCCACGATCTTCTTGCGCTCGCGCGGGAAGTTGGCGTCGGCGGCGCCGAGGGCGCGCTCGGCCTCGTCGAGTTTGTACCAGCCGTCCCAGGTGGCGTAGTCCACGCCGCGTTCGCGCAGCAGGTCAAAGATGTCGTCGGCGCCGGTGTGGGTCGGCGCGGCAAGCTTGCCGGCGTCCGCGTCGGCGATGAGCATGTCGGTGGTTTCCTTGGCGTCGGACTTGGTGTTGCCGATCAGGCCCACGGGTCCGCGCTTGATCCAGCCGGTGACGTAGAGCTTGTCCTCCGGTGCGGCACCCTCTTCGGCGGTGACCAACACGCGGCCGCCATCGTTGGGGATGACGTGGCGCTCCAGGTCGAAGGGCACGCCCTCGACCGGCTCGGAGCGGTAGCCCACGGCGTGGTAGACCTGCTGGACCGGCCAGTCGGTGAACTTCTCGGTGCCGCGGATGCCGCCGTTGCCGTCGAGCTCCTGGCGCTCGGTGCGGATGCCGGTCACGGCACCGGAGTCGTCGGTGAGCACCTCCACCGGCTCTTCGAAGAAGTGGATGTGGATCTTGTGCGGCGCGTCGTCCGGCTCGCGCATGGCGTACTGCTCCAGCACCTGGCAGTTCAGATCGACGGACTTGTCGGAGCGGCGGACCTGCTCCGACAGCTCGTCGTAGTCGATGTCCTCGGGGTCCACGAGCACCTGGATGGTGTCGGACTCGTCGAGCTCGCGCAGCTCCTTCGGCGTGAACTTCGCCTGGGCGGGGCCGCGGCGGCCGAACATGTGCACC